>VHDG01000006.1 GCA_016871475.1 Verrucomicrobiota bacterium | reverse complement strand
CGACAAACCCGGTCTCTACTACCGGCTTCGCAAGCAGGAATAAGCCACCCTGCACATCTCAAAGCAGATCCTTTAACCATGGCTGCGGTCCATTCCATTGTCGTTTCTGTGTTGCTCACCTGGATGGGGGGCGGCCGCAGCCATGGTTTCTTTCATCTCGATGTCGCCTTGGACTACACCCGTGAGACCGGCTGGGCGTTCAGTCTCTACGATCTGAATTACGGCAACCTACCCCTCGCTGAGAATCCGGTCTGGGTGCCGCACTACACCCTGGTGACGGTTCCCGACGTCAAGGATCCCCACCGCCTGCACTCCAAACCAGGTCAGCTCGAATGGCTCATCCCGGAAACGCCCTCGTTCGGACTGCCCTTCCTGGGCTTCTCGGCCGAAGGGATCGCGCGAGGGTTGTTTGTCAACAACCAGATTGGCCTTCGGCTGGTCGAAGTGCGCGGCCCCGGCGAATTTTCAACCTATGAATCCCTGCCCCTGGGTGGGGTATTGCCGGCCTGGAACACGAGGGACGGCATCGGAACAAACGATATCTACCGGCTGCTGGCGGGGCCCGGCACACATCGTCATGTGGCATGGGTCTTCAGCCATCCCGGCCGCTATGCGGTTCGGTTTCAAGTGGAGGCCACTCAGAACCGAACCGGACAACGGCTCGTCAGTCCGCCTGCGGAGGTGTTGTTCGACGTCGAACCTCCCCCGGCCCCGCGTCTCCGATTGCTCGAACCGGTGTCCGGCAACCCCGCTGCGCGCAAGGTGCAGGTGGTTGCGGAACTCGTCGATGGCACCCCGTGCGTGCTTGAAGAGAGCCCGGATCTCATTCTCTGGACGCCGGTAATTCGCTTCCCCCTCAACGGTCTTACAAACCACGTCACCTGGAACAGTCCCCATCCTTTTCGATGGCTGCGCGCCGTCATCCCAACACCCTGAACCCTGCTACTTCATGCCATCTGCATCCCATTCCAGAATCCGAAAGCCCCGTGTTTCCAAGCCCCGGTCGTCGCGCTCCAAGCCCGCCGTCAGACTTCCCGTCACCGTCCTTTCGGGGTTTCTCGGCGCCGGAAAAACCACACTGCTCAACCACGTTCTCCACAACCGCGAAGGCCTGCGTGTGGCTGTCATTGTGAACGACATGAGCGAGGTGAACATCGACGGCGCGCTCGTCGCCAACGGTGGCGCAAAGCTCTCCCGGACCGAGGAAAAACTCGTCGAGATGCAGAACGGATGCATCTGCTGCACGCTCCGCGAGGATCTCCTGAAGGAGGTCGCCACGCTCGCGAAGGCCCGGAAGTTCGATTACCTGCTCATCGAGTCCACCGGTATCAGCGAGCCGCTGCCGGTTGCGGAGACCTTCACGTTCACAGACACCGACGGCAAAACTCTCAGCAAAGTGGCCCGGCTCGACACAATGGTGACAGTCGTCGACGGGAAGAACTTCCTGCGCGACTTCAAGAAGTCCGACTCGCTCAAGAAACGGCGCGCGGCGCTCAACGCCGAGGACGAACGAACCGTCACCGATCTGCTCATCGACCAGATTGAGTTTTGCGACGTGATCGTTCTGAACAAGACCGACCTCATCACCGCTGCGGAACGGAAGTCTCTGCGCGCCATTCTGACGAAGCTCAATCCACGAGCGCACATCCTGGAGTCAGAGCGCGGTCGTGTCCCGCTTCGCGAGGTGCTGGATACCGGGCGCTTTGATTTTGCAGCGGCGCAGCAGGCACCGGGCTGGATGAAGGTGATGCGGGGCGAGGAGCAGCCGGAGACGGAGGAATACGGCATTGGGAGCTTCGTTTATCGCGCGCGACGTCCCTTTCATCCGCAAAGGTTCTGGAAATTTCTCCACCAGGACTGGCGCGGGTTGTTGCGCACCAAGGGTTACTTCTGGCTGGCCACTCGCATGGAGCACGCCGGGTTGTGGCAGCAGGCAGGCTCCACAGGCCAGCATCAGTGTGCCGGTTTTTGGTGGGCGGCTGTGGCGAAGGAATACTGGCCGAAGGACGCCGCTTCAGTCGCCGAGATCCGACGCTTCTCGGAGAAGCCGTTTGGCGACCGTCGACAGGAACTCGTCTTCATCGGCCAGCAACTTGACGAGAAGCGAATGCGCACCGCGCTCGACGCCTGCCTGCTTACCACGCGCGAGATGAAGCCCGGAGCTGATGCGTGGTCCGTGCTCCCAGATCCATTCCCCGAATGGAAACAACTCCAACCCGCGAATGAGAATGAGGGCTGAGGATTGAAGAATTTTGGGGCGGCACCCTTTGCAGGTACCGGCGTTCTGGTTGATCGCCGGTGAACGGGGAGCCACCAAGCACATCCGTCGTACCGCGCCGCCAACAAACAAACAAAACAAACCGGAAAACCCAATGATAAAACTGAGAACTCTGGTTGTCGCAGCCGCACTGGCTGCGACGTTCAACTCCGCCCGCGCGGAGATCAACGACTACTACGACGGCGTGGACAACCGTCCCATCTGGACAACTGGCACCTATGCCTCCCAGCCCAATCCCAACCGTGGGCGGCTGACTTTCCTCTACGCGCACGCTTTTGCGCAGACGCCCTTCAACAACCACTATCACACGATCGGTAGCTATTTTTTCGTGGGACCGTCGAACGCACCTGTGGTTGTCCCCACCAATGCCAACTTCCGAATTCCCGAGGGCTACACCGGACAGCCGCCCCTGACTCTGACCCCCGCCACCAATGGACCCTTCGTCGGAAAGCTGGTGAATCGGGCAACCTCCGAACACTACAGTGATGCGCGCATCAGCTCCGTTCATCGCCTGCTGCAACACGTCACCTCCACGCGCACCAACACATTCGGTTGGGGTTCGGGTGAGTACATCATGTTCCACAGCAGCGGGGGTCGATTCACCAATTCTCTCGACGGGGTGGTGGTGGCGATGGAACTCGTCCAAAAGTCCCCCGAACTCCGCGTCGGCACCGCCACTCAACCTGAAGCGCTGGCCAATCCGGGCGATCGGGTGACGATGGGTGACGGCGCAAACTTTGAGTTCACCCCGGTTGTGTGGGCGGAGCCAAACACAGCGCCCGGCACCTATGAATTGAAGTTCAAACTCGTCGATGTGGGTGGCGGGCCGTCACCTGCGCTCGAGTCGGGCATCGTCACCTTCTGGTACCGGGTTGTGGGTGAACCTCAGCTCACCATCGCCAAGACAGTCATGCTCAAGATGCCTCAGGTGACGGACGGATATGTGCTGGAGGAAGCTCCCTCTGTGGACGGACCGTGGACACCCCTCTCCACCGCTCCAACTCTCGAAGTTGTGGGCTCCGGAGAGGGTGCAGCTCAAACCGGTCTCAAGTTCCTCAGCCAATCCGCTGAGGCGGCGACGAAGGTCTATCGCTTGCGGAAACTCTAAACTCCTTTCGAGGCGATCGCGTGGCTGGGTTAGGTTTTTCCGGCCACGGGACCCTCACTCGAAACCTTATACAGCCAGCCATGATGAATCCTGCACCCATCCCCGGAAACTCCCGGCTATGGCGAGACCGGAGCGATTCTCAGGTTCATCGTGGCGGGCTGCCTCTTCCCCCGCTTCCACTGCTGGTAGCCCGCTCTCTGCTGCCGGTCATGGCTGCTGTTCTTTGCCTGCTGAGCATCCTGCAGGCGGATGCACAACATACCCATGCCCAGATCTCATTCTCCAGCGGCGAATGGCGATTGTTCGTCTACGACTTTGATTCCGGGAAGTCGGACCCTGCCTTCACCCCATTTGTCTTTGGGCGTGCAGCCATGCAATTCGTCCCTGGAGGACCCTTCACCAACATTCTGGGAGCTGCGGGCTCAGCTGTCTGGACGCTTCCGGAGAACTCAGACCCAGAACTTGTCTATCTCGGGATCAGTAGCAGCGGCATCCCGTCAGGCACGTTCTTGAACAACCAGATCCGATTGGAACTTCATACGATCACCGGTCCTGGAGACTTCGCTCTCTACAATCCCGACGCTTTGGGCCGACCCGTCGCGCACATGAACACACGTGACGGGATCGACCCCTCGCGGGATTCGATTTCGTTTCCCGCAGTGGGCGGACATGTTCATTCCAACTGGTCGTTCATCGCGCCGGGCGTTTATCGGCTGGGGTTCGCTGCGTCAGGCCGGCTTGCCTCCAACGGATCTCGTGTCACAAGCAGTGTTGTAGAGTTCACCTTCGTTGTTGAGGACGTGCCCTGGCGTCCACACCTGACCCTGAGCCGTTCGATGAGCGACCCCAGGTTGAAGCTGGTTGTCAGGAGTGCTGCAGGACGCGGCTGTTTGCTGGAAGGCTTCCTGGGCGGGGCGGGTTGGACTCCTCTGACAAACTTTGTCTTCTCCGCAGACAATCAATCCTTCGGTCTCCCTGCTGTTAATCCCCTCGGCCTCTATCGGGCCAGAATTGTTCCACCATGAAAATCCATATGCCTCCTCTAAACATGACCACCCAAACCCCAAGACCCGGCTTCAAGCCTTGGCTCGTCGTGCTGGGCTTCCTGCTCAGCTTGGTTTCCCTGACGTCAGCAGCCCCGGCACCGATCCGTGTGGTGGCTTCCACACCGGATCTTGCCAGCCTGACGCAGGAGGTGGGCGGGGAGCGGGTGAAGGTGTCCTGTCTGACCGAGGGCCCCGAGGATCCGCACACCCTCAATGTCCGGCCCGGCATGGTCCGGGAACTCAACTCAGCAGATCTGTTCGTGCAGGTGGGGCTTGGGATCGAAAACGCCTGGCTCAAGGATCTCCTGGCGGGTGTGAAGAACAACGAGCTCAAGCCCGGGGGCAAAGCGAACCTCAATCTGGGCCAGGCGACCAGGTTGCTCGAAGGGATAGAGCGCGAGGGAACTCCCAACAGTTTTCATGAGGAAGGCAATCCACACTACCTGCTCGATCCCGTGGAGGGGTTGAGAGCCGCCAAAACAATCTGCGATCGGCTGATCGTATTGCGACCCGAATGGGCCTCAGAGATTGAAAAACGCCATGAGTCCTTTCAGCGCCGTTTGACGGTGCTGCTGGTCGGTGAGGAGTGCGCGGGCGAGAAGGATCTGGACAAAGTGCTGCTGCAGTTCGAGCAGGCCAAATCTCGCACCGAGATCGATGCACTGTTGAAGGAGCATCGTCTGGGCGGATGGATGGGGCGCATGCTGCCGCATCGCGGGACACTGGTGGTTGGAGATCACGATCTGTGGCCGTACTTCGCGCGTCGCTACGGTCTTTCCATCCTGGGCTATCTCGAGCCCAGCCCAGGATCGCCCCCAACCACGCGGCACTTGCAAGGACTCATCACCCAGATGAAGGACAAAAAGGTGGGGATTCTGCTCAGCGCTCCCTATTTCGAAGAGCGCCACGCGAAGTTTGTGGCGAAGCGAACAGAGGTAAAGGTCCTTCCCATGGCTCACCAGACCGGTGCCCGGCCCGGCGCAGAGGACTTTATCGCCATGACCCGGTTTAACGCGGAGCAGCTTCTCCAGGAGCTGGAAAGGAAGCCATGACCGCGACCACAACACCTCCCACTTCTGCGGCGCCAGGACCGCGACCTGCAGAGGAGCCTCGCCCTGCGGCTCCGGAGGCCCCGGCGCAGCCCATCCTTGCGGTCGAGAACGTCACTCTTGCGTATGGGCGCAAAGTGGTGTTGCGGGACGTAAACCTGCGCGTTCATGCGGGGGACTTCTGGTGCCTGCTGGGTTCGAATGGCGAAGGCAAGAGCACGTTGCTGAAGGCGTTGCTCGGAGCGGTGAAGCCTTCGCGCGGACGTATCCTGCTCCGCGCGGACTTCGCACGCCGGACGCGTATCGGACTCGTGCCCCAGGAGTCAGAGGTCAACACCGCATTGCCCACAACGGTCTCGGAACTCGTCCTGACAGGCACGGTGGGACTGTCGCTGGATTCCCGATCCTGCGACTCCCGGCTGCGAAGAGTTCTGGATCTCATGGGACTGCAACGTCAGCGCCATTCGAACTTCTGGACACTGTCCGGAGGGCAACGACAGCGAACGCTGGTTGCACGGGCACTGATTCGAGACCCGTTGTTGCTGATCGTTGATGAGCCCACAGCCGGGCTGGATCTCGCCGCTGCCAGCGGGCTTTTGGAAACAATTACGAGCCTCAGCCGGGACAAGGGTATCACGATACTTTTTGTCACCCATGATCTCGGGATTGCTGCACAACGAGCCACGCATATCGCACTGTTCAAGAGTGGCCGGCTGGTGGCTGGCCCGACTTCTGAGGTCTTCACTCCTTCAAATCTGAGGGACACCTTTGGAGTGCCCGTGGAAGTGCTTCGTGATGGAACGGGATCGGTCTCGGTGCGAGTGGTGCAAAAGGACGGAGGGACCCATGATTGAGGCATTTCTCGAGTCCTGGCCGCTGTTTCAAGAAGGCTATCTCGCTGCGATTCTTTGCGGAGTGTTGCTCAGCCTGCTGGGCGTGATGGTCGTAGGTCGGAATGAAGTGTTTCTGGCGGCGGCGGTAGCTCAGGCCTCCGTTCTGGGTGTTGCGCTCTCACTGACGCTGGAATGGGGAAATCCGGTTGTTCTGGCTGTGTCGCTTTCTGTCGCCGCTGCCCTGTCAACCGCAGGGCGTGCGCGACGGGGTGGGGGCCGTCGTGAGGAAATCACCGCCTGGGTGTTTCTCGGTGCTTCAAGCCTCGCGGTACTCGTCCTCACGCGCTCTCCGGTCGGAATGAAGAGTGTTCAGTCCGTCCTGAGTTCCTCGCTGCTGGGGGCTTCGACAACGGAGGTCTGGGTGTTTGCCATCATGACATTGATAGCCGGGGTCGCCGTCCTAGCCTGGCACCGGCGTCTGGTGTTGCTCCTTCTGGATCCCGTGATGGCGTCCGCAGCAGGCATGGCCGTAGGGCTGTGGTCGACCGTCATCGCGGCATCGATGGGACTTGCATCCGGTCTGGCGATCCAATGCACCGGGCTGCTGTTTGCATTCGGCTGCATGGTGCTCCCCGCACTGATCGCCCGAAATCTGAGCCGCACCGTCGGCCCAATGTTTCTAATCGCCCCGGCAACCGGACTGATATCCGTGGTGACCGGACTGTTACTCGCGCACGCATACGATTTTCCCCCGGGTCAATTAATTGTGGCAATCCTTGCCGCCCTGCTGGTGGCAGCCTGGGGAATCCGTGACCTTCGCTTGCGAATCTCAGGATGAACCACTCGTCGTTAAAAAAATTTCACCTGCTGTGTGGTGGGTGGAGGGCCCTGAACGTTTCTGTGTGGCGTCCGGGGCCCATCGATTCCCGATCGGGTTTCATGCGCCTCGACGTGCTGGGTTCGGTGCTCTCGACGCTGTGCGCCATTCATTGCCTGGCCATGCCGCTCGTCGCCGACCTGCTGCCGGTGCTGGGATTGGGATTCCTCGGCGACCGTGCTTTTGACCAGGCAGCGTGTCTGGCGATGATGGCCCTGGCAGCAGTCTGCCTGGTGCAGGGCTGCCGAATCCATCGCCGCTGGTGGCTGCTGGCCTTGCTGGGGACCGGCGCGACGCTCACGGTCGGCACACAATTCGTCTTTCCTCCGGAAAGCTGTGCGAAGTCGTGCTGTGCCGACGCGGTGAACTGGAGCCAGGCGCTCGTCATGTTCACAGGCGGCGGAGCCATCGCCGCCGCGCATCTCCTGAATCTCCGTTTCCGTCGTGCCTGCCGCTGCTGCGCTGAGTCCGGGACTTCGCTCGCGACCCCGCTCAGGCCGACCGGCCCGTTCCCTCTTTCCTTAGAAACCTCCGAAGCACACACCCAACAATCCGTATGAACATGAAACCCAGACTGATTCACTCAATCGTGGCCGGCGCGCTCGCGTTGAACCTCCAAGCAATGGCGTCTCCCGGGATTCCCCTCGGCAAGCTCTACGCCATCGGCGGGTTCGATCCCGACGACACCGGCATGGTGCCGCACCGCATTTACGAACTTGACCCAACTACCGGCAAAGCGACCCCATTGCCCAGCAGCTTCAGTCCCGAACCGGCCGGCTTGGCTGCGACGGCCGACGGACGGTTGCTTGCGCTGGATCTCCCGCACGCGCACGGTCCGGAACCCGCCCCTGAGCAATCCACACTCCTGGAAATCGATCCCTACAAAGGATTCCTCACCAAACTGGCCACCGTGCCGGTCGAGGCCACCGGATTCGACATCTTCCCGGACGGTCGGGCGTTCACCATTCCTCTGCCCGGTGGCTCGGCCCCAGTGCAGGTTCATTCGGTGAACCTCGCCACTGGCGCCGTCGCCCCCATCGGCGGAGCAAGTGCGATTGATGACGCCTTCAACGCTGCCTTCGGCAGTGCACCGGCCGCCAACAAGCGCGCTACCCAACTGGCCAGTGTGAGTAACTCCCTTTACGCCGTCGTACGACATGGCTCCACTGCCAATCTGGTGCGGTTCGATGCGGCCACCGGCGTGGCAACCGTACTCGGCACGCCCAACGCGGTGAACACCGCCAACGGCGGTGCATATCGTGGCATCCCCGGGTTGAGTGGCCACGACTCCGATGGCGACGGCCAGTTCGACGAGCTGTTTGGTGTGTTGAACTACCACGATCATGACGGCGATCCAGACACCCATTTCCAGGTGATCGGCGCGCTGGTCAAATTCAACCTCGCCGACGGCACTTGGAGCATCGTGGGGAGGAATCCGGGCCTGCTCTTCAGCGGACTGGCCAGCACGAAGCAGCTGAATCCGACGCCCGTCTATCTCGCCTTCACGTTTGAGACGTTTGATGTGGAGGGTGGGACGGAGACATTGCTTTCGGACATTCGCAATGACGGAACACTCGTGGGCCGGTTCAAGGACTCCAGCGGTGTCAGTCAGGGATTCATCCAGCAGGGTACTTCCCGCACCGTGTTCAACGTGACCGGCACGACGGCAACCTTCCCGGGCGGCATCGACAACGTCGGACGCGTCGCAGGCTTCTATCGCGATGCAACTGATCCCGCCGTGCAGCATGGTTTTATCCGCCAAGCCAACGGCACCATCACCACCATTGACGGACCTGGGCAGACCTTCACCTACGCCTGGCGGATCAATGATGCCGGACAGGTCAACGGCTACTGGTTTGAGGATCCGTTCTTCATCACCTCCTTCCGTAGGGCGACCGACGGGACTTTGACGACCAACATCTTCGCCGGTTCGCCCATCGGCACGGTGACTCGCGGCATGAACGAAGCGGGTGACACCGCAGGCTGGAAGTGGGATGCAAACTTCACGCTGCAAGGCGTGATCTTCGCGGGCGGTGCAACCAACATGTTCACCGTCTCCGGCTGGGAACACACGCAGCCCGGTGACATCAACAACTTTGGCGAGATCGCGGGCACCGTGAACAACGGGTTCACCAACACGGCCGGATTCTTCCGCCGGGCCAATGGCGACACGGTGGTCTTCAATCCGCCCGGCGCAGTCGAGGTCGAGGTGTTCGGCCTGAATGATCTCGGCCAGATCGTCGGCGAATACGCAGACGCAGCCGGCAACCGCCACGGGTTCATCGCCCAGCCAGCGGTCAAACTGCCAAGCGGCCACACCGACATCGGCATCGCTTTCGAGGACGGTGCGTTTGATCTGCACATCCACTCCGAGGAAACGGACACCGAGTATGCGCCCGGCGGCGCGGTGTTGTGCGTCTTGCCCGCGGCGGAACAACCGGTTCCCGACACGGCCGCGTTTAGCTTCCTGGGCCGGCCTGGCTACTCCACTTGGATTCTGCCCGCCGTCCAGAACGAAGAGTTGCTCTTCCTGGGCTTCGGTGCTGAAGAGGTCGAGAAGGGTGTCTTTGTCGGCGACGTGCTTCGCATGGAACTGGTGAGTGTCGAAGGCGCGGGCGATTTCGCCGTGTATTCGGTCAACGGGTTCGGGAACCCCGTTGTGCACATGAACAGTGCGGATGGCATCAACGCCTCGGACTTCTTTCAGGTGATCGCGGGTGGGCACACGGACTTGAACTGGGCGTTTAGCGCACCGGGCACCTATCGGGTGGGCTTCCGCGCGCGTGGCACGTTGGTCGCGGGCAATCAGGCTGTCCTGAGTGAGATCGCGTATTGCACGTTTACCGTGGCCGCACCGCAGCTGCCTCAGCCGGTCGAACCGGATGACAGCTTCGTCTATAAGGTAGTGGATTTGGGAACGCTGGGTGGCCCGTTGTTCCACTTCAGTCTCGATGTCAACAACGCGGGCCAGGTGGTCGGAGCGTCGAATGTTCGGGACGAGCCTTTCACCAGCCACGCGTTCCTCTACGAAGGCGATGGGCCGATGCGCGATCTGGGCACCCTCGGAGGAAATGGTTCTCAGGCCAACTCGATCAACGAAGCGGGCGTGATTGTCGGATGGGCGGAGACGGCGGAAGGCGGGCAGATCATGCGTTTGCGTCCGGGTCAGCCGATGGAGACGCTCGGTCCTGCGGGCTTTGGCGAGGGGGCCAATAGCATTAACGAGGCCGGCATGATCGTGGGCACACTGGAGACGGCTGCGGGTGATGTTCGCGGTTTCGTCATCAGCACCAGTGGACAAACGTACGATCTGGATACATTTGGCGGAGCGTTCACTCTAGCCAAGGGGATCAACAACAGCGGGGTGATCGTCGGCTGGTCGCGGAACGTTGAAGATCGCAGCCGGGCTTTTCGCCACGTTGGGTTGGGACCCTTGAATGCTGCCACCGATGACATTGGCACGCTGGGAGGTCTCACCGCACAGGCCACGGCCATCAATGACCGAGGCCGAATCGTCGGGCGTTCCACCACCGCCAACGGCTCATTCCGTGCATTTCTCTGGGAAGAAGGAAAGGGAATGAAAGACATAGGAACGATCGGCGGCGGAAACACTTGGGCCTTTGGGATCAACAACCATGACACGGTTGTAGGTTGGGGGACCCTTGATCCAGAAGACACGTTCGCCAATTACACGCAGGGCTGGGTATGGACTCCCGAACGGGGCATGAACAATCTGAACAGCCTGTTGCCTCAAGGAGCGCAACACGAGATCAACGCAGCGTACGGCGTGAATGATCAAGGCTGGATCGTCGGGGGCAGCTACTTGATCGGAACGAGTACGGAACGTCCGGTCCTTCTCAAGCCCGCCACGCGGCTAAAGCGCGGTCACACGGACGTTGGCCTGCTCTTCGAAAACGACGCATTCGAGTTCGAGATCCATGCCGGGGAGACGGACACCGAATACGCACCTGAAGCCGCAGTACTGAGCCTTCCAGCCCTTACACAGTCACTCGTTCCCACTGCCCCGGGCTTCTCCTTCCTTGGGTCTGCCGGGGCTCCTGTGTGGGTCCTGCCCGGTGTGGAAAACCCGAAACTGCTCTTCCTCGGCCTTGCCGCCGAGGAGATCGAACGGGGCGTGTTCGTCAACGACCAGTTGCGCTTCACACTCAAGGGTGTCGAAGGTCCCGGGCACTTCTCCCTCTACAGCGTGGATGGATTTGGTGTGCCCCAGGTGCACATGAACAGCGGCGACGGTGTCACCGCCGCCGATACCAAGACCGTCGAGGCCGGCAGCCACGAGGACTTCAGCTGGGCATTCACCGCCCCCGGGCTGTATCGCGTGAAGCTTCAAGCCAGCGCGACACTGGTGGCAGGCAACCGGTCCATCACCAGCGATGAAGTGGAGATCTGCTTCGAAGTCATCGGGATCGAGACCCGACTCAACATCGCCATCGATGGCACACAGGCGGGTATCCGGCTCGTGACGCAGGACGGATTGAGCTACCAGCTCAAATCGGCTCCGACCCTGACGGGCCCGTGGACTGATGAAGGCGCCGCCTTCATCGGAACCGGACGCCTGAAACAAATCACCGTGCCTCTTAACTCTGGTGCGCGGTTCTTCCACGTGGAGGCCTCGACCGGGAACTGAACGAACGCTTACGCCCCGCCCGCGTGATCCGAAGCGCGGGCGGGGAGAGCGGGACGGACCTATGAGACACAGCCTTACGAGTCGCAACTCTGATGGAGCCCCTGGCATTCGCCCGCCTTCGCTTTGGCGATGGCTGGCAGTAGCAGCACTGGCGGCGCATCTACAGATGTTCCTCTCGTGTACTGCGCGCCATGTCCATGTGCAGATCGAATACACGGAGAGCCAGTGGGCTCTCTTCGTTTATGACTTCGCGGTGGGGCGCTTGCCGGCTGCCACCACGCCGCTGCCGGTAAGCTCCAGGCTGCAATCTGTGGTGCCGGACGACCCGCGTTACACCCGCTTTTTGGGTTCCCCCGGTCAGCCCGTCTGGATTCTGCCGGCGAACGCGAGACCCGGCGAGATTTCCATGGGCGTGGGAACATCAAGGATTGCTCCCAACGTCTTCAGTCGAAATGAAGTGTTCCTTTCGCTCCAGCGGGTGGATGGACCAGGGCGTTTCACCATGTATAACGCCGATTTATTTGGAACTCCGGAGGTCATCATGTCCACCTCCGATGGAGTGAACCCGACGGTCGATCGCCTTCCCGTTCCAGCCCTGGCGGGCCATCTCCACATGAACTGGGCGTTCACCGCTCCTGGCATCTATCGCCTTGGATTTGTCGCTTCCGGTGTCCTTCGATCTGGCGGTCAGCTTTCGAGCAGCCCGGTGGTCGATTTCACCTTCGTCGTGGAGCAGCGGCCCGAGCTGCTCTCACCGCGCTCGTTTCCAAGAGGATTTCTCTCGTTCACGCTCCAAAGCGCCACCAACACCGTCTGTCGACTGGAAACCTCCGCGAACTTGCAGGACTGGTCGGCGGTCCGGCTGGTCACGAATACGACCGGTGTGACCGAAGTGCAGCTTTCCGCTGATACAAACGCACCCATTCAGTTTTTTCGTGCCGTGATCCCATGACACTTGAGCAACCAATTCGATCAAGCCCTTTGCTCTCTATCTGGCGACGCGAGTTCGGGTTTATGGATACGAACGGCGCGGGTGAGATGACCACGATGCGCTTCACACTCAAAGGCGTGGAAGGTCCCGGGCACTTCTCCCTCTACAGCGTGGATGGATTTGGTGTGCCCCAGGTGCACATGAACAGCGGCGACGGTGTCACCGCCGCCGACACCAAGACCGTCGAGGCCGGCAGCCACGAGGACTTCAGCTGGGCATTCACCGCCCCCGGGCTGTATCGCGTGAAGCTTCAAGCCAGCGCGACACTGGTCGCAGGCAACCGGTCCATCACCAGCGATGAAGTGGAGATCTGCTTCGAAGTCATCGGGATCGGGACCCGACTCAACATCGCCATCGATGGCACACAGGCGGGTATCCGGCTTGTGACGCAGGACGGATTGAGCTACCAGCTCAAATCGGCTCCGACCCTGACGGGCCCGTGGACTGATGAAGGCGCCGCCTTCATCGGAACCGGACGCCTGAAACAAATCACCGTGCCTCTTAGCTCTGGTGCGCGGTTCTTCCACGTGGGGCCTCGACCGGCAACTGAACGAACGCTTACACCCCGCCCGCGTGATCCGAAGCGCGGGCGGGGCAACTTGCAGAGACCAAAACCACCTCCTTATCCATGAGTACCCCAACCCAATCCGCAGCCGGCACTCTTTCACAGGTCAGTAGGTCCTTGTTGCTGTCAGGCCTGCTAGGCGCCCTGCATCTCCCCGCGATGGCTGCCTCTGGCTCCGCCTACTTGCCGGAGCCTTTCCGCCTGCCTGAGCTGGGCGAATTCCGCGGCACCGCTGCCTTCGGAATCAATGAACAGCTCGATGTGGTGGGATGGGAATCTGAACCCGGGAATCATGGGGAAGCTCCCGCGGAAGCTCCCGGTTTCCTTCGGCGTAGAAATGGAGAGTTCGAGAGATTCACGCCCCCGAATGGCATCCGTGTAGCCCCATCGGCTATCAACAATCTGGGAGTGATCGTTGGCAGCTTTACCGCCGACTCCCAAACCGAAGAAAGCCTGGCCTTCAAGAAGACCGGTGAGACCTACAAGGTCTATCCCAACCCCGAAGGCGTTCAAGAGAGTGTGTTGGTGAGCATCAACGATGCGGGCGATGCCGTGGGTTACAGGACATCCGTTGATGGTCGAACGAGCGCCTATCTCGTCAAGAATGACGTGTGGACCCCCATAGACCTGTCTTCCCTCGGACCCATCGATAGATCCGAGGCGTATGACATCAATTCCAATGGGGACATTCTCGGAGTGTATGAGGTTAGGTTTAACCAGTTCGGGTTCCTAAAACGGGGAAACCAGATCCTGCGACTTGAGTTTCCAGGCTCGGATTTCACGTCTCCGTCCGGGCTCAACTCTGAAGGTACCGTGGTCGGCAATTACTTCGATGATCTGAACCGCTGGAAGCAATTCATCTGGAGGGAAGGAGTGTTCACCCCACTCGCAGTTCCCGGATTCGAGTTTCATGCGAGCGACATTAACGACGCGGGTGTCATCGTCGGCTACAGCTTCGATCCCTTGGAAATCCCTGTGGGCCTCCTGCTCCACCCGGCGGCTTTGCTTGAACGAGGACACACCGATGCCGGCCTCGCTTATGAGGACGGTGAGTTCGAATTCCACATTCACGATGGAGGCAACGACGTGGAATATGCTGTCGACGAGGCCGTGCTCGCTGTCGGTACTGCCGCCGAGCAGCCTATTCCAGATGCACTAGCATTCAGCTTCCTGGGTCGCCCGGGCTATTCGACCTGGGTCTTGCCTGCTGTGCAGAACGAGGAGTTGCTCTTACTCGGCCTCGCTGCCGAGGAAATTGAAACCGGCATATTCGTCGACGATCAGATCCGTGTTGAGCTCGTAGCCGTCGAGGGCAATGGGAACTTCGCGCTGTATTCCGTTGATGCCTTGGGACTACCCCTGATCCACATGAACACGTCCGACGGCTACGACGATCAGGATGCGTTTACGGTCCAGGCAGGAAGCCACGTGGATCTGAACTGGGCCTTCAGTGCGCCCGGCACTTACCGGGTGGGTTTCCGCGCCCGAGCCACCTTGGTTGAGGACGAGACCGAGGTTGAAAGCAAGGTTGCCTATTACACCTTCACGGTTCCCGAACCCCTGCGGTCGCAGCCCGTCGAAGTTGTGGAGACGATCTACACCATCACCGATCTCGGCACGCTCGGCGGACCTGCCAGCTTCGCGCTCGACGTGAACGAGTCGGCGCAAGTCACCGGCAACGCCCGATACACAGCCGCCAACTCGCGCCTGCACGCCTTCACATGGGACAGGGAGACGATCCGCGACCTTGGCTACCTCACCAACGGGGTTGAGTTCAGTCGCGGTTACGCCATCAACGACGCTGGTGTGATCGTTGGCGAGAGCGACAATGATAAATCGAAGGCGTTTCTTTGGGACGGCACCAACATGGTCCAACTCGGCACACTCGGTGGCTCAAGCGCAGTCGCCCACGACATCAACAATGCTGGAGAAATTGTCGGCGCCTCTTCGAACGGTTCGGCCAGCCGTCCCTACAAGCGCGACGCTGCGGGAATGATGCACGACCTTGGAACCCTCCTTGGCACAACAAACTCGACGGGCCGAGCCTGGGGAATCAATCAGTCAGGCGCCGTCGTCGGCATCTCCCGCAACCAGGCCAATACCACCTCCCAGGCCACCCTCTGGATCGATGGAAGCATTAGCAATCTGGGTTCGCTTGCTGGAGGTTCGTTCCTCAGTCAGGCCTACGCCATCAACGACAACGGTGTCGTCGTTGGTTCATCCGTCGTTGGGAAAATCAGCCCCACCAGCTCGAGCGATCTGTATCGTGCCTTTGTCTGGAAGGACGGCGTCATGTCGGACCTTGGGGCACATTCCTCCAACACGAACTACATCCACACGGAGGCGAAGGACATCAACAACGCCGGCGATGTCGTGGGTTACGCAGCGCGCTTTTTCAACAGTCCGACCACTGGCGGCGCCGCCATGCTCTGGCGCGAGGGGGAGGCCATCGATCTGAACACCCTGGTACCGCCGGGCTCCGGTTGGCTGCTGCAGTCGGCCGAAGGAATCAACGACCGTGGTGACATCGTTGGCTACGGTTCCTTCCAGGGCCAAACCCGCGCTTTCCTCCTCCGTCGCGCCACAATTTACACAGAAGGTCACGCGGACTTCGCTTTCGACTACGCCGACGGTGTCTGGGATCAGCGCATGCGCCATGACGACTTCGGCCCGAGCCTCGAACCCAACACGATCCTGATTCGGGGGACCGTCGCCAGCCAGTTGGTCGTACCATCGGACCTGCCAGAGGGTTATGAGTTCCTCGGCAACGTCGGCGACACGATATGGATCCTCCCGGAAGTTCAAGATCCCCGCCTTCCGTTCCTTGGGCTTGCTGCGGAAGAAACTCCTATCGATACCTTCCTCAACCGGGACATTCGCGTGCAACTACGCAAGGTTGAAGGCCCTGGCCAGTTCATCGCCTCGGACGCCGGATTCAACGAACCGCGCGTCTTCTTCAACACGCGGGACGGCATTGGCCCGGCGGACTTCTATCCACTCCCTGCAGGCTCACACGCGCACCTAAACTGGCTATTCACCCGCCCGGGCTACTACCGCGTCACGTTACAAGCCAGCGGTGTGCTCACGGACGGCGACGTCCCAACCACTGGCTCCCCGGTCACGTATCACTTCCAGATCATTGGAATCGAGACCCGACTGAAGATCGTAAGCCGCGACGGTGGATTGAAGGTCGTATTCACGACGCAGACCGGCGTGACCTACCATCTTGAACGCGCACCGGAAGTTTCCGGCCCCTGGGAGAACACCGGCCAGCCGTTCGTCGGCACTGGTCGCGAGAAAGAAATCAGCGTTCCTCCCAATGGTGGGAGCGCCTTCTTCCGCATCAACGCAAGTGTGACAAGTCCAGCTCCATGAAGACGCAATCTCCACGCTCCAGCACCAGACTCACCTCCACCTCGATTGTGGGCGGCAGCCGTGCAGTGTTGCGCAAGGCGCGGCAATCCCAATTCGATCTCGCGCTTTGGGAACGTTCCCTGCCGGAGCCCGTCGCTGCATTCCTTGACTTGCTCATTACCGATCGGGATTCGGTCGCGCTCGACATCACAGCTGCGCCGGGACGTTCCCTCCGCGCGTCGCTCGCCAAACATCCTTTGTTCAGCGGAGCCGTCCGTGATGACGCCCGCCACTGGGTTCAAGAGGATTTCGAAACTCTTGCCATCGAGTTCGCAGACATCCTCGACTGTCCAAAGGTCCGTTTGCGTTTCAACCGAATCGCTGATGATGCCTGTGCTGCTTTCCACGTGGATACTCTTCCCGCCCGACTGCTTTGCACCTATGCAGGTGCCGGCACTCAGTGGGCCGATGGACAGGACGTCTGCCGGGGTGAACTCGGCTTACAAGGTCGGACCGTGACCGTAGCGAACGCGGCCATCGTCCCAAATCCAGATCGCATCCGCACCATGCCCACGGGAGCCGTCGCTTTGTTCAAAGGGCGGCTCTGGCCAGGTGGCGAAACCAGAGGCCTCGTCCACCGAAGTCATCCCGTATGCTGCGACGAACACGCACGCCTCCTCCTGGTTATCGACCCTGCCGGCCACGCCTACTGACATTCAATGAGCCCATCTTCTTCATCCACCGCCTCCGGCACGCGCCTTCCAGTTAGCGTCCTCTCCGGATTCCTTGGTGCTGGCAAAACCACCTTGCTCAACCACGTCCTCCACAACCGGGAGGGTCGCCGCGTCGCGGTGATCGTCAACGACATGAGCGAAGTAAACATTGATGCCTCTCTCGTCCGTGACGGTGGAGCAGCTCTGCGCCGCGGTGAAGAGAAGTTGGTCGAGATGAGCAACGGCTGCATCTGCTGCACGTTGCGCGAGGATCTGCTGAAAGAGATAGCGAGTTTGGCGCAGGAGGGGCGGTTCGATTACCTTCTTATCGAATCCACCGGCATCTCCGAACCCCTGCCAGTCGCACAAACATTTACTTTCCCAGACTCCGCCGGCCGGTTGCTCTCGGAGGTGGCACGACTCGACACGATGGTGACCGTGGTTGACGCCTTCAACCTTTCACGAGACTTCGAGTCACTCGAATCTCTAAAGGACCGCCAATTGCAGCGCGACGAGAGCGATCAGCGCAACATCGTGGACCTGCTGGTCGAGCAGATCGAGTTTGCCGATGTCATCGTTCTCAACAAACTCGACCTGGTGGACAACGAACGCGCCAACGACATGGCGCGAATCCTTCTCGCGCTCAATCCCAATGCGAAATTCGTTCCAGCGGAGTTTGGCCGTGTGCCGCTGGAATCCATTCTGGACACGGGCCTTTTCAACTTGGAATCGGCCTCTCGCGGTGCCCGATGGATCAAGGAACTGAATGGCGAGCATGTCCCGGAGACCGCGGA
>VHDG01000005.1 GCA_016871475.1 Verrucomicrobiota bacterium | reverse complement strand
AGGCACCAAAAACAATGTCCTCGGAGCCTGCATTGACCGTGTGCATGTCGAATCGCAGCAAACGTCGTTTGCCGCTCAGCACACAACGTTCGGTGACTTCGCAGTCTCCCAAAGGAAAGGATTGTTCCACCACGGCCAGCTGGATCCGGTCCTGAGGGACCATCAGATCGGGACCTCCACCCGGCCGCAGAGTTTGCTTCCATCGCAAGCTGAACACTCCCCGTGTCCCCCCCTCCGAGTCCACGGCAACCCGATACACCCAGCCCGGCGTCAATGTCACCCTGACATTCTGTCCGGGATTCACGCCCACCGGCACGAGAGCATCCACGTCCATCCCGGTGAAAACGCCCACCACGAAACCATTGCCCACCTCAAGATCGAAGGTGCCTCCCGAACTGCAGTGCCAGGAGTACCACAAGCTCCCCCCGGCTGAGGTCGCGGTGAGCTCAGGTTCGCCAGCTTCACGAGTTGCATCGGTCGTGTTCCCGTTGACATCTCCCGCCGCCCCGGTGAGCAGATGCGAGGATGCGAAAGTGTCGTTGGCAGGGGCCGCAGCCCGCGAGGATGGGCTCAGCAAGAGTACAAGGAGGCACGGAAACAACCCGGTGAGGGATCGCCACATGGGAAACAGCCGAAGCTTCCCCTCTGGCAGGCACAACCGCTCCCTGAGCGCCTGATACAAATGGTTCATTGGCAACAACATTGGGGCTCGCAAATAAAGCCCCTTACAAATGGTTCGGAACAAACTGGGCATCGCCCAAGCCAAAATCCGCGTCCTGCGGATTCGGGACCGCGGCAACTTAGTGGCCGAACTCGGAGAAATCAAGGCACGGGAGACACCAAGGCTTGCTGTAATTCCAACCGATAATACCGGCGTTCGGTGACACCCGAGTCATCCATGAGCACGCGCTCTCGGGTGGTCCTCTCAGCTGGAAGCTCGGCAATCCGCACCCAGTTGCTCAGGCCCAGCGATGAGTTTCCAAGCAAAACATAAGCTCGATTGGAAACACTGAGGAACCCAAGCCTCGCCCCGGCTGGTGTAGCTTCAACACGTGTAAAACCCAGAAAACTCAGCGGGTCCCTCGGATTCGTCCCTGCCCGAAATTCATCGCGGTTCTGCATGCCGTCCCGGTCGGTATCGAGGCCTCCATCGTTCGGGTTCGCAGGATCCAAACCGTGCTGAACTTCCCATTGCGTGGGCATCCGATCGCCATCTGAATCCGACAATATGGTCAGGACAAAGTTGGAACTCGTCACACCGGTGGCGAGCGCGTTGGCGATCACCACGCTGTAGTTTCCCGACTGAGCTGTGGATACCCGCTCAAGCAAAAAGGTGGAGGCTTTTCGCTCACTCACCACTTGCGTGAAGAGCACCGTGAGCCCTCGTCGCCACCGGTAGGTGATGGGAAGCGAGCCCGATGCCAAAGCTTCCAGCCGGAGCGTGTCTCCTTCCACAGCCTCGATGTCCCTCGGCCAAAACGTAAACTCCGGCCTCCGCAGGATCTCCACGCGCGCGGTTTGGCTCACCGAGACACCCACATCGTCGGCCACTCGAAGGGAATACAACCCCTCGAGAGCGGGGGTTAAAGCCGTCAACCGCAGGGAGGAGTTGGTGGCGTCCAGGATCGGCATGCCGTCCCGAAGCCACTGAAACCGAATCCTCCCGGTTCCGGCGGCCGCCCCGCTCAGCACAACCAGGGAGTTGGAAGCCGCAGCCCGGCTGATGGGATGTTGATAGATGAAAGGCAATGGCCGCACCGAGACCTGTGCGAGCCCGCTGCGCTGCGAGCCCGCTGCGTTCGACAAGCTCACATCATAATCACCCGTGTCATCAACGTGAACCCGAGAGATCAGGAACTTGTTGGCCGTGGCACCCACGATGGCCTCCCCGTTCTTCCTCCACTGAAAGGTCATGGGCTCATCACCCTCGTAACCCACTTCCAAACTGAGCGATGTCCCTTCCGCAGGAGATTTCGACTCCGGTTGGCGCGTGATGTGCGGGGGTAAACCGCTGCCGAGTCCGGTCCCAGGCGTCGGCTGGGCAGCGACCCAATTGGCGAAATCCACGCCAGGTATCAGGAAGCTTCGACGCTGCAGGGACGGCCCGGATCCGTCAGCTGCCGGAGGCCACGGTGCCCGATCATTGTAGCGAACCCCCTCGACCAGCGCGTTGATCTGAGTCGTCGAGGTCGCCCTTGATGGACGCAGGATCTGCAACCGTTCGCCGCTGTCCTGAAGCGTCCCTGGAAATGGGCCCAGGACCTGGGTCGAAGGAGCCAGGCCATAAGCTTGTCGGAAAGCCGCAGGAGCGACCGAAGCAAGCACCGCATACCCACCCGGGCTCAGCTCAAAACCGGAAGGAAGCTCGAAGTCGATTCCTTCAAGAATCCAGCGGTTCGTTCCCCCTGCTGGATCGTCAGCAAGGAACGTCTGGGATCCGGGATTATGGAGTTCCAAGTACTCGGGCTTTCCGTCCGCTGGATGGTAATGAATCTCCGAAAACACGAGGAGAGGGATGGCCGGAGGCGAATTGGGCGAGTCCGGCGTTTGCCGCGTCGATGCCAGAAAATGCTCCGCACCCTGGCTGTCCAGCCACCTCACATACGAAACCCCCTCCTGGCTGGGGCCGAACATGAATCCATGGGAATAACCTGTGAGGTTACCCGCCGTGTCCGAAGAAAACACAAAGACCTCCTCCCCATCCGCTGCGAAATCGAACGGCAACCCCGAGGCTCCAGGATCCCTCGGAGGAGTGAATGTGACGAAACCTCGAGCAGGAATCATCGTGGCGGCAGGAATCCGATACTTCTTCGGAAACCGTCGATCGTCCGTGATCCACCACCCACTGATATCCACTGCGACTTCCTGGGGATTCCGTAGCTCCACATAGTCTCCGGGCTCCTGAGGTGTCGGGTTCGAAAGAAGCTCACTCACCAGAATCTCTGGAATCACCGAGACTGGATCATCACGTCCGGGACTTCCCAGAGCGTTTGAACTCGCACGCCAGCTGCGGGGATCATCCTGAGACAAGTTCGTAACTTGACCACGTGGAACGAATGAGAAACCAAGCCCATCCGCCGTAACCGGCCAAGGCGGCTGACTCGAATAGCTCAACGACAACACAACGTCACCCCGTGAAGAAGAGAGCTTTAAAGTCTCCCCACCATCAGCCAGCCGACCCGAATACTGTCCGGCAATTGACACTCCAGGATAGCGCCCGCCAAAGGCCACTCGGTCCCGGACAAGCACTGCAAACCCATTCGGCGGAACCGTGAAACCAGGAGCAAACTCATAACCAATCCCTTGGCTGAAAGAATAGCCGGACAGATCCAGCGCATGGCTCCCGGTATTCTTCAGCTCAATGAACTCATACGCGTCAGCATCCACGCCGGAAGCCGCCGCTGGATGGAACATCAACTCCGTGACCCTCAACGCATCGATGTTCTGAGAAGGCACGAATGTCGCAACCACGCTTGCACTCCAATTGGTGCCCGATCGCACGCGGGCCGTCACGGTGGTTCGACGGTTGATGCGAACAGGCCCACTCACCTGGAAGGCACTCGGCGACACGAGGCCTCCGCGAAGCCGGGGATCTGAGCCGTCTGTGGTGGCCAGTATGACTCCCGAGGTGTTCGTATGAGCGATCGAAAGCTGAAACCCTTCCGGTGTTTCCCCGCCGAATTGAGAAAACAGAGGCGCGCCGAGGCTGGAGTAAAGTCGGGCGCTGAGGAACCGCTTCATGACCACGGAGTGATTGGATGGAAAAAACACCGCCCTCATCCAGGCGTTGCTCGAAAGCCACTCCACTTCCCGGGTGTAAGGACGCTCGGGGCGTCGATGATCTCCCCAACGTGCAGACTCTGCCACGATCGCGCGGTCCAACTCAGCGATGCGGTCATCCCATCGTCGCAAGTTGTTGGAAAGCGAGAGCGCACCCTGATTGAAGAAGTGAAGTTGCACCCGATCGGCAAATAGCTGTCTGAACTCAGCGTTTGCCCGGCACCGCGCATAAACATGGGTCGGGGTGTTCGCAACATCCGCCTCTGCGTACACGGATCCCCATGAGCTCTGTTGCTTCACCAGTGAGTTGATGGATATCTCCTGATCCCAGGCAAACCACTTGAAGCCCGTACTGTCGGAGCCCCGCTTTCTTGCGGCCCACCAGTTGTGATTCGGCCAATCATCCGCTCCGATGTAAACGTGGAGAATCATGTAATCGACGAGGTTGGTGACATCCAGGAAGACAGGGTATGCCGGATTCCGTGTCCCATCGGGATGATTCCCCTGTATGCGCTGATAGGCCGCATCCGACGCCAGGCCCGCAGACGCCAGACTGTTCATCTGATTCCATGCGGTTGCATCCCCGGATCGAACCTCCGCAAAATCCGCCAGCACGTCATAGTCGTCTCGCGAGCCGCCGAAGACGGAGGCGGCGAAGGTGTTGTCGGGTCGTTGCGCGATGTTGTAGATGCCCCAGTACAGGCCGCTCAGATAAAGGTGGGCATAAGTGCCATCGCTTGAAGGCTGACCCATGTCCAGCTGGGCGTCCCTCACCCACTGGTCCCTCACATAACTGGCCTCATCCCGCAACCATCGCTGAACTCCATCCACAAGGAAGTGATCCCAGTTCACCGTGGGCCAGGTATCCGTGGAGCCCCCTCTTAACACGAGTCGGTCGAAGGTCTCGATCGAGCTCCCCTCAAACATCGGATGCTTCAACTTCCCCTCGCTGTAATGCCGCTTGAAGATGAGGTTGAATCCATGTTTGGGAGTGAAGTTGTTGTCGCGGCTGATGTTGCCGTGGATCTCCAGCCCCGCATTCAACTGAAACCCTTCGCGTCCGTCGGGGTAAAGATACTCAGCCGATACCGGAATCTCAAAATCAGTGGCAGGATCCTTGGCCGAGCTGGAATTGGCATAGATACCCCTTGGACCAAAAAGAGAGTCGGCGGTAGTGCCGATGATCAGACTCGGGATGGCCTCCAACGCCCCGATGAAAGTCCGCTGAGGAAGCGCGTTGGTCACCACACGCCCATCGATCAGAAAATCCGATGGAGATCCATCCGGCCAGTTGGCAGCAGCCACCGAGGGGCGACGCTGGGATGCCACCTGTTGAAGAAACAGGTAGCTGTGTGCGATGGAGACGTGCGGCAAAAAGTTTGTCCGAAAAGCGGCAGCACGAACCGTCACCGTATTGGTGATCAAAACCGTCGCCCGCGAACCCGTTCCTCGAATCCCCCTTCCCGGGGCGGGGTCCGAGCCGTCGAGCGTGAAATAAAGCTGGGTCCCAGGTGTGGGACACTCGAGCTGGAGATGAAAGGGCTCGGCCACAAACCCCCTCGGTCGCGAGAATATCACCGGGCGAACCCAGCCCTCCGCCGTTTCGCCATTCTGAAAACCGGGAGTGGGTTCAGAAAAGTATCCGCTCGCTCCCGCCAGTCCGGCGACCAGCCAGGGCTGGATGACAAACTCAGGATCCGTGGCCGCAGAATTCAAGCCATGAATCGCAAGCACATTGGTTCCAGCTCGCAGGACAGGCATCGCGCTGCTCACGTCGATCTCCTCGTAACTCAACCGGGCTCCATTCGGAGAATCGGTTGTGGCCTGTGAATCGAATTCCAGCAGCGAAGGAGCAAAACGACTCGCAATCTCCTGCCCATTCAGGAACGCCACGAAACCATCGGAATAGCGGATCTTGAGCACCAGGTTCCGGGCCAGCGCCGGGTCCGCAACCTGGAACGGAATCCTCAAGTAGACCGAGGAGTTGATCCCTCGCATCTTCGAACCGATATCCGATTCAGCATAGGCTGAGGCAAGTCCCGCAGCGGGAGGTGCCGCGCCCTGTGCCAGGGCTTGGACCTCGTCCAGTGAGAGGGCTCGATTCCAGATTGCAAAGTCGTCAATCAGCCCCCCGTAGCTCATCGATCCCGTGGGACCAGACCCGACACTAAAGCTGCGGATCAACCCCATGGGCTCCGTACTCGTTCCGGCGAGGATGCGTCGTCCGTTCTGATAAATGAGCTTTTCGTTACCCCGCTTGATCAAGGCGTAGTGATTCCATCGACCTTTCCACTTTGTGGAATCCGGCATCGCCGTGAACACGCGATGCAGGGAGGAATCGGTGCCACCGGTATCCCAGTAGGCCACGCCATCACTCCAGGGCAGATGGGCCTGCGCTGCGCGGGCGCCGCTGCCGTTCAGCCCACCGGATCCCCAGAACACACTCCCCTGCCCTGGCTGGGTACTGTCCCCGAATATCCAGAGGCTGAAAGTCACTGCGTTTTGAGTTCGCGTGCTGTCCATCCATCCGTCGCGCACGTCAGGCACCTCCATTCGAGCGCCGTTGCCCGTCGCACCAAGATTCAGAGCGCGATCCCCGGCCAGCGCAGTGCGTCCACCCCGATCAGCCGTCAACGCCGCCGCGCCCGTCAAGGTTCCGGGATGCCCCGAGCCCGTCGCCTCAGGAATTGTTCTGTCTGAAGAGCTGTTGAAATTCCACCAGGCCAGCAGCCCGGTTTCGTTTGCTGCACTGAGGTCGAACCCCACCGCAGCCTTCGCACGAACCCAAAGATCCCCGCCTGGCTCCTCATCAGGACTCCTCCAATCCCCTCCAGCCAGTGCGTCCCCCGGAATAAGAAACCGTGCCTCGCTCGTCGGTTGCACCCACGGCGGGAGGTCAGGTCCCTTGCCCAAGCCATAACTGATGTCCTTTTGCTGGGGCCCGTAATGAAGCTCGGATTCCACGGATCCCTGGGGGGATAACAGGCCGAGATATCCCTCCTCACTGGGGAGACGAAAACTCGCATGCAGAGGTTTGCCCGCAACCGCGCGGGCTTTGCCGGTGGCGAAGATGATCAGACGAGCTCCAGCGAGCAGGTTGGTGGCAGGAAAGACCCACGCAGCAGGTTGGCCTGGCTGATCGGTGAGCCCCCACCCAGCCAGATTGATCGGAAGCAGGCTCGAATTCCGGATCTCGATCCACTCCGAAGTCTGACCGTCCTCGTCCTCCAGTCCCGCGGTGTTCCGCGTAAGAATCTCATCAATCACCAGCCGCGCATGTCCACGGAAAGGGGCCCCGAAACAGCCGAGAATGCAAAGCCAGGACAGGAGTGTACGCGACATAATCGATGGCAGTCGAAGACAGTAGCTCTGATGCCTCCCGGGAGAAAGCGGGAAAACGGACCCTGAGCTTGGTCCCGTCAAAGTCGGACGCGCAGCTCGTTGTCCACCCTTCAGGGTGCCTCCCCCAACCCACTCCGTGTGCACCACCCATGCTCATCAGTAAGAAGCCACACGCAGGGGAGCGGGCACAGCCCACACATCCTTGAGGGTCTCAACGGACGAGCCTCTTCAGCTGGCGCGCTACCTGAGCGGGGCCGGGGCTTCCGACGATCTGCTTTCGGTTCATTGCCGCGGTCAGATCGAACATCCCCAACACGTCCGGGCCGAACGCAGGTTCAATCGCTTTGAACTCATCAAGCGATAGCTGGTCAAGCGGACGACCATACTGTTCCGCGCAGGCTACAAGCTTGCCCACAGCATGGTGAGCCTGGCGGAACGGCACGCCTTTCTTGACCAGGTAGTCCGCGAGATCGGTTGCCAACAACAGGGGATCGGAGGCCGCTGCCGCACACGCTTTCGGACAAACCTGGGTGTGGTCCATCATGGCAGCCATCAAGGTCACGCATGCACGCACGGTATCCGTCGCGTCAAACAGGCGCTCCTTGTCCTCCTGGAGATCCCGGTTGTAGGTCATGGGCAGCCCCTTCAGGAGCGTGGCCAGGGAGACCCAGGAGCCAATCACACGTCCCGTCTTGCCCCGGGTGAGTTCCGCCACATCCGGGTTCTTTTTCTGGGGCATCAAGGAGGAACCGGTCGTGTAGGCATCGGCGATCTTGATGAAACCAAACTCCGAGCTCGCCCAAAGGATCACGTCCTCGGCAAGCCTGGAGAGATGGATGGCGAGCAATGCGGCAGCTCCACAAAACTCAAGGGCGAAATCCCGATCCGACACGCCGTCCATGGAGTTCTGGCTCAGCCGGGGACGTCCGTTTCGATCCACAAACCCAAGCAGTTTCGCTGTGAACTCACGGTCCAACGGCAGCGTGGAACCCGCGAGGGCTCCGCTGCCCAGGGGACAAACATTCATGCGTTCCCGGGTATCGGCGATGCGTCCAAGATCCCGGTCGAGCATCTCAACGTAGGCGAGCAGATGATGCGCAAAGAGGACCGGCTGCCCCCGCTGGAGATGTGTGTAACCGGGAATCACCACGCCGCGGGAACGTTCACCCAGCCTGGCAAGGGAGCGTTGAAGATCCCTGACCTCGCGCGACAAACAGTCGCATTGCTCTCGAAGCCACAGGCGAATATCGAGCGCAATCTGGTCGTTGCGGGAACGGCCCGTATGAAGCTTGGCTCCGGCTGGCTCACGTCGGGTGAGCTCGGCCTCGATGTTCATATGAACGTCCTCAAGCTCCAGCTTCCACTGGAACTTCCCGGCCTCGATCTCGGAGGCGATGGCATCCAACCCCCGGTGGATGGCGGCCAGCTCCCTGGCGGTCAGGATGCCGATTCGACGCAGCATCGCGGCATGAGCCTTGGAACCCTGGATGTCGTGTTTCCAGAGGCGCCAGTCGAAGGAAATGGATTCCGAAAACCGGGCGACATCGGCGGATGGGCCAGACGCAAAACGCCCGCTACGCGACACAGGAGCACTCTTTTTCTTTGCCATGTTTCAGCGCGTGAATGTGGGCAAGCGAAAGCAGGCGGGCAACTCCAATCCTACACAGACCTGCTGGCCAACCTGGCAGTTTTCAGGCCTTGAGTTTCACGGTTTCCGCCGTATCATGTCGGGCGACCTAAGTCCCCCCGGTCAGGCCCGGTTCCAAGCCTTGGCTCGTTGTTGCCCCAAGGAGACGCCGGGAGGAATAGTATTACGCCAATGAAAAACGACGTCAGCAGCCTGATCAAGGTCTGTGGAGCCCTTGCCACCAGCGCGATGGGATCCTCACGCCTTGCTCTGACAGCTCTCCTCCTCATTCTCCTGCTCCCACTCACCTCGCACCCAGCTCTTGCTCCTAATTCTGAACGGGAGATACGGGCGCTGATGGATGAGAGGAACCGACGCTCTCCCACGGAGCGGAAGCTTGATTCGAAACTACTTTTCGCGTGTCGCTTGCATCGAGGGGAGCTGCCAGCTCCGGGCGTCGCCCGCTGGAATCGCAACGCTGTCTCAATTCGGGACAACGAGGTCCTCCTGGACCTCAAAGCGAACCCGACACCGGCGCTGCTCAGGGAAATCCAGGCCAGAGGCGGGCGCATCCTTAACTCGTTCTCGGGTCATCGCGCGGTCAGGTGCTGGCTCCCAATCCAGCAAGTGGAGCTGCTGGCGGCCAACGCGGATGTCGAGAAAGTGAGACCCGCCGAGGAGGCCACCACGAATGTGGGAGCTATTACGTCGGAGGCGGATGTGACTCACCGGGCGGATACGGCCCGGGCTCGATTTGCGACCCAGGGCGAGGGGATCAAGATCGGAGTCCTCAGCGACAGCGTAACCCATCTGGCGGACTCCCAGGCCAGGGGCGAGCTGCCAGTCATCAACGTCATCCCAGGGCAGGCAGGAGTGGGAACCGGCGAAGGAACTGCCATGCTGGAGCTCATCCATGATCTCGCCCCAGCCGCCGAGCTCTACTTCGCCAGCGCCTTCAACGGCGTCGCATCCTTCGCCGAAAACATCAGGGCTCTCCGCGCGGCAGGTTGCCAGATCATCGTCGATGATGTGACCTACTTCAGCGAATCCCCGTTCCAGGACGGGCCCATCGCACAAGCTGTCAATAATGTCTCAGCCTCGGGAGCGCTGTTCTTTTCCTCTGCGGGGAACTCCGGAAACAAGAGCGATGGCACATCCTCAGTGTGGGAAGGAGACTTTGCCGACGGCGGACCCGCGTCCATCGGCCGGGGCGGACGCCTGCATGATTTTGGCGGAACAACTCAAAACCTGATTCTCCCCGGGTCGAGTTCACGTCGAGTTGATCTCTTCTGGACGGATGCCCTGGGGAAATCCGCCAACGACTACGACGTGTACGTCCTGGATGCAGCGGGCAGCGTGGTGGTCAGCTCGAGCAATGTGCAGAATGGGAATGATGATCCCTATGAAAGCATTTCGACTCTTGGGAGCGGGGAAAAGATCGTCGTGGTGAAACAGTCAGGACAGCCCAGGTTCCTGTGGTTGAGCGCAGGCAGGGCGGCTCTGAGCATTTCGACGACAGGGACGGTTCGCGGCCACAATGCGAGCGGAGCTTCGAATGCGTTTTCGGTCGCTGCGACCTGGGTGCGATCCCCCGCGGTTCCTTTTGCAGGCAGCAGCGAAAACCCAGTGGAACGATTCAGCTCGGGCGGTCCCCGGAGAATGTTCTTCCACCCCGACGGCTCCCCTGTCACCCCGGGAAACGTCACCGCCACCGGCGGAATCGTGCTCCAGAAACCGGACATCACCGCAGCTGATGGCACTCGGACGTCCGTCCCCGGATTTGAGACCTTCTTTGGCACCTCCGCCGCAGCACCTCACGCCGCAGCTATTGCGGCGCTGTTGTGGTCTTACAACCCTTCCCTCTCCCCCGGAGAGTTACGACAGGTGCTTCAGACGACGGCTCTGGACATTGAGACCCCCGGATTCGACCTCGACTCGGGGCACGGAATCGTGATGGCTGAAGCGGCTCTGGAGGCCGCTCCCTCCCCGCTTCCGAACCTGGGCTGGGAGGCGCCTGTGATTGCCGGAGGCAACGGGAATGGATCCCTTGATGCCAACGAATGTGCACAGCTGTTCCTGGCGTTGAGAAATCGAATTGGACCGATCGGCGCAACGGCTACGGGCGTGAGCGCCACTCTTCGAAGCCTCACCGGAGGAATCTCTGTCGATCCTGCACCCGTGGCGTTCGCTGATGTCCCCGCCTCCTCGTCCACCACCAACCCCGTGCCATTCCTCATCAGCACAAGCCCCGACTATCTCTGTGGCTCCCCAGCGCTGTTCGAACTTCGAATTCAAAGCACGGAACGGGGGTTGCAGACCGAGACTCTTGCCCTGGCCTCATCGCCCACCACGATAGGTCCCCCGTTGATCTTCCCCGCGGGGTCAGTCCCCATGCCCATTCCAGATCTTTCCTCGATTCAATCTGACTTAACCGTCTCCGGAGTTGCGCTGCCGATCGCTGAGGTATCCGTAGACTTATATGCGTCACACTCGTATGTGTCGGACCTGATCGTGGAGCTGGTTGGGCCGGATGGAACAACGGTCCAGCTGGCCGCGCGAAAAGGAAACAACGGGCAGAACTATGGTGTCAGCTGTGCTTCACCCACCGTGTTCACCGATGACACCACCAACTTGCTGGCTTTCGGCAGTGCTCCCTTCACCGGGGCGTTCAAGCCTGAGCAGCCGTTGTCCGTGTTCCGTGGAAAGGTGGGGCAGCAAGTGAACGGGACCTGGTCGCTGCGGATCACGGATGCCGCCGAACCCGACTCAGGAAATCTGGTCTGCTGGAAGCTCAATCTCAGACCCGTCCAATGCCAGGACGCCAGCGGCGCTTGCTTCCAGCCTCCGCTCATCACGCTTCAGCCCCAATCCGTGACCGTTGTGGAGGGTACCCCAGCGATGTTCTCGGCCACGGCCTCGGGAAGCCAGCCACTCGTGTATCAGTGGTACTTCAATGCAACGAACCCTCTGCCCGGAGCCAGCAATCCAAATCTGTCCATCCCGTCCGTTGCAGCTGAGAACGTTGGTGCCTATACCCTCCTCGTTTCCAACCCCTACGGATCCGTCACAAGCTCACCGGCCTTCCTGTCCATCGTCACCGCTCCTGTCTTTATCCAGCAACCTTCCGGCTTGATCGCATTGGAAGGCACAAGCGTCGCCCTCTACGCTCTTGCGTCGGGCACCCCGCCCATCTCTTACCAGTGGTTTGGCGAGAGCCAGGGCTCACTCCCGGGAGCAACCAACTCCGAGCTCCGATTCAGCCCCGCCTCGGCCTTGGATTCCGGGAACTACCGGGTGGTGGCCAGTAACCCGTTCGGAGCAACCACCAGCCTCGTTGCACGCGTGGATGTCGGTCAACCCCCTGTCATCACATCGCAACCCCTGGACGTAACAGTCAGCGAAGGCGGGCTCGCGCAGTTTACCATCACAGCCTCGGGCACTCCGCCCCTGGGCTACGAGTGGCGTTACAACGAAAACACGGTGATTCAGGGAGCCAGCTCCAGCACTCTGAGCTTGTCGCCTGTGTCGAGAACCATGGCAGGAGGCTACCTGGCTGTGGTGACCAATCTCTTCGGCCGGGCCAGCAGCGCCCAGGCATCGCTCACGGTCCTGGTTCCCAACCAACCGCCCCAGATCACTCTCACTTCCCCTTCAAACAACACCTCGATCACCCGCAGCAACCTTCCCGTCCGCATCGAAGCCACTGCTTCCGATTCGGATGGATCGGTGACATCCGTCCAGCTTCTCGTGAATGGCCTGCCGTTGATCTCCCTAACTCAGTCTCCTTACACACACGAGTGGCCTGACCCTGCGCCAGGAACCCACTCCATCCAGGCGATCGCAACGGATGACCTGGGTGGACGTTCGACCTCGGCAGTCGCCGTCGTGAGCGTCTCGCTGCCGCGTGATTCCGCAGCCTACCTGGTGAGTGCAGGAAGCGTTTGGAAATACCTGGATGACGGTTCGGACCAGGGAACGAGCTGGATCGATGCGGATTTCAGCGATGTTGCCTGGAGTTCCGGCCCTGCGGAGCTGGGCTATGGCGATGGACCGGGGCGCCCCGAGGCAACGGTCATTGGGTTTGGCGGAGTCGAGAACAAGAAGTTCATCACCTACTACTTCCGGAAGAAATTCCACATCGCCGACGCCGCTTCCTACACCAATCTTTTGATGCGGATCTTGCGAGACGACGGCTCCTCCACCTACCTCAACGGGACGGAGATCCATCGGAGCAACCTGCCCGGAGGATCCCTGAACCACCAAACTCTCGCCCTGTCAGCCATTACAGGAAACAACGAGACCTTGTTTGTTGAGACCAATGTCCCTTCCCAACTCCTCCGGGACGGATGGAACACGCTCGCGGTCGAGGTTCACCAAAACGCAACGAACAGTTCGGATCTTAGCTTCGACTTTGAGTTGATCGGAGATCGCTCGCTCCTTCCACGGATCACCCTGCAACCCGAAAGCCTCTCCATCCTGGCAGGACAGGAAGCGAGGTTCCGGGTCGGCGGACTCAGCCCGTCGCCGCTTTCCTATCAATGGTTTTTCAACCTCACCCAGGCGGTGGCGGGTGCTACCGCTGAGACCTATGTCATCGCCCAGGGAAACGTCGCCAACGGTGGAACCTATACAGCTGTCCTCTCTAATCGGTTTGGATCTGTCGCCAGCACAGCGGCGCTCCTGACTTTCACGCCGCCCGACACCAACGAGCCCCCGTCCATTTCGATTTCATCACCGCTCGATGGCACGCTCATCACCGGAGAATCCCTGCCTCTCATGATCCGGGCCACAGCCTCGGACCCGAACCACGACCCGTTGATCGTCGAGTTCTTCATCGATGGGCAAAGCGTGGGCACACTGGAGAACGCCCCCTATGACTTCGCCTGGCTGGATCCCAGCCCCGGGCTTCACAGGTTGCAAGCCATCGCTACAGATCCCGGGCTGAAGTCCGCCACGTCCGCGGTGGTGAGCGTGACCTTCGAGGCTCCGGCGTCGAGGGTGTATCCTCTCATCAGCCTGCGGACATCCTGGCGTTACGACGATCGAGGGATAGACTTGGGAGAGACCTGGACGCCGATCTCGTTCAGTGAAACGGGATGGAAGCAAGGCGTTGCGGAACTGGGATACGGCGATGAGTCGGATGGCCGCCCCGAGGCCACCGTTCTGAGTTTCGGGACCAACGAGAACAACAAACATCCGACGGCCTACTTCCGGAAGTCATTTGTGCTCACGGACCCGGAGTCGTTCCCCATCCTCCGATTCCGGATCCTGCGGGATGATGGCGTTCAAGTGCATTTGAACGGGGAGGCGTTGTTTACCGACAATCTTCCACCCGGACCCATCCGGTTCACAGACTACGCAATCACGGCCATCACTAGAGCCGGCGAAACGAACCTTCTGGTCAAGGCGTTCACAAATGCGCCCCTGCAAAAAGGGATGAATGTGCTGGCGGTGGAGGTTCATCAAAACGGCCCGCGCAGCAGTGATCTGAGCTTTGACCTTGCGATGGACGGCTTTCGCCTGCCCCGTCCCACGCTGCTCACCCAGCCAACCAGCCTGAGCGTGAGCAACGGCCTCGACGCAGGTTTTTCCGTTGTTGCAGAGGGGGCTCCGATTCTTCGTTATCAATGGTATTTCAACGACACCAATGCGCTGTCGGGTGGCACCAATGCGACGCTGTTGCTCCGTAACGTTCAGGAGTCGCAATCAGGACTTTACACCTGTGAGGTCAGCAACGACTTCGGTTCGATACGAAGCAGCGCTGCGCGGTTAACAGTGCTCAGCCCTGCGAGAAACCTGCTGCCGGAGGTCGTGCTGACCTCACCCACCGCAGGGGCCGTGGTGGCTTTTGGTGGGAACATATTCTTCCAGGCCAAGGCTGCAAACCCGGACGGTTCGGTGGCTCGCGTCGACTTCTATGTGGAGGAAAGGTTCGTGGGGTCCGACAGCACGGAGCCCTATGAGCTCGAGTGGGTGGAAGGAACCTCGGGTGAACGCAAAGCCTTCGCGCGAGCATTCGACAACCAAGGCTTCTCGGCAGATTCCCAACCCGTGACCTTCAGCGTCTCGGCAGCTCCTGTTCCGACGCTCACGCTTATTCCGCGGGGAGCAGCCTGGAGATACCTGGACACCGGCGTGGATCAGCGAACTGCCTGGAGGGCTCCTGGCTTCAATGATGAAAGCTGGCCCGAAGGCGAGGCCGTGCTGGGTTACGGCAACGCGGCCAAGGGGCAGCCGGAGGCCACACTATTGAACCCGGGCAAGGACCCGAACGCCGTTACTCCCACCTATTACTTCAGAAACCGCTTCGTCGTGCTCGACAGATCACGGGTCATCCGCCTGACCTTCCGAACACTCAGGGACGACGGGGTTCGCGTATTCCTCCAGGGCAGCAGCTTGTATCGTGACAACCTGCCAAGCGGTTCCACCTTCACCACGCTTGCAAGCCGTCCCATCACGGGACCCGAGGAAACAGTCTACCTGACCAACAGTTTTACAAGTTCCGGGTCCGCACCCTGCAACCTCAAGAATGGGACCAATGTCCTGGCAGTCGAAGTCCATCAAGCCAGCCTGAACAGCGATGACCTCGCGTTCGACCTCTCGTTGGAAGCGGAGATCAGCTCAGCGCCCATCATTGCGGCGCAACCCGCTCCGCTCGCGGTGAAAGTCGGGGAGACCGCCGCCTTTGGTGTCGCAGCCTACGGCACAGGAACCCTTTCCTATCGATGGTTCGGAAACGGCACCAACCTCCTCGCAAACCAGACAGCCCCGTACTTACGACTCTCCAACGTCACCACAAACCAGGCGGGCGACTACACGGTCGAGGTCCGAAACGCGATTGGGGTCACGATCAGTGCGCCCGCGCGATTGACGGTGATCGCCCTGCCGCCCAACCAGCCCCCCACCATCGCTTTGATCAGTCCCGCTCCGAACACGATCTTCCAACAGGGGCAACTGATCAGCATCGAAGCCCAGGCGTCGGACGCAGATGGCCGTGTGGCGCGTGTGGATTTGTTCGACAACACCAACCACATCGCACGATTAACCAACGCACCCTACGTATTCGATTGGGCTGGTGCCCTGGCAGGTGAGAGACTCCTGCGTGGGCTGGCGGTGGACGATCAGGGAGCAACCAATGTCAGCGCCTCCATCAGTGTCTTCGTTACTCCTCTCCCGCCACCCCCCGGCTCGTCCCTGACCTTGATATCCACCGGGGCGGTGTGGCGATTCCTCGATAACGGGGAAGATCAGGGAACAGCCTGGCGATCCCTGAGTTTTGATGACTCTGGATGGTCAAACGGAGTGGCACAGCTTGGCTATGGCGACGGTGACGAAACCACTGTTCTCCAATTTGGACCGACTGCGGGCAACAAACACCCCACGTACTACTTCCGTCACAGCTTCGATCTGCCTCCCGACGGTCCTGCTTACGAATCGCTGGTTGTCAGCCTGCTCCGTGACGATGGGGGTGTGGTTTACCTGAACGACGAGGAGATTTTCCGAAGCAATATGCCCACGGGCACGGTTGTTTTTTTGACGCTTGCGGCATCCACTGTGGACAAGGTCGAGGAGGGCGCTTATTTCGAAACCAACGCAAGTCCCTCCCTGCTCCGGCCCGGCAAAAACGTGGTGGCTGTCGAAATTCACCAAGTGCTGCCAACCAGCACGGATGTGAGCTTCGACCTCCGGCTAACCGGAGTCCCGATCAGTACGCCTTCGATTCTCCTTCAGCCCGGTGACGTGATCGTCGCCCGGGGAGCTTCGGCAAGCTTCGAAACGGAAGTCAGAGGGGCAGAGCCGCTGTCCTATCAATGGTTCCTGAATGGACTGATCCCGATCCTGGGCGCGAATGGCCCGGATCTGGTGCTTCAAAATGTTCAACCTGCGGACGAAGGTAGCTACAGCCTCCTCGTGACCAATGCGTTTGGAGAGGTGCGAAGCCGGTCGGCGATCCTCACTGTCGTTCGTCCTCCGCTGATCACATTGCAACCCTCAAGCCAAACAGCCGATGAGGGAGGAATCGCGGAGTTCTCTGTCGCAGCTCAGGGGACACCGCCTCTCGCTTACCAGTGGCTCTACGATGGAAACAACCCGATATCAAATGCCACCAACCCAGTGCTGCGTCTGCTGAACCTCCGCGTCTCAGACGCTGGATCATACTCGGTGCGAATCACCAACCTGGCAGGGTCCACCCTAAGCCAGTCGGCGTCGCTTTCGGTCGCATCCACAGCCCAGCCGGTCAGGATCCTCACCCAGCCCACGGATGTGGTCCTGCTGAGCCCCGGACCGGCGTCTTTCACCGTCGAGGCGTCCGGAACCGCCCCGATCACCTACCAATGGCTGCTCAATGGCACCACGGAGATCCCGGGAGCCAACTCCCCGACCTTCACCCTGGCCAATACCGGGATCGCCAACATGGCTGCTTACTCAGTTCGAGTGTCCAATCCAGTCAACACCGTCACGAGTGAATCAGCGGAACTGCGCATTCTGGTGCGGCCGACGATTCAATCGGTCAGTATCACAGCCAATGGGGTCGTGGTGACTTTCCCGAGCCTGAGCAGGCTTCGCTACACCCTGGAGGCCACCGCTTCTCTCACCAACCCAACCTGGACACCTGTGGCGGGGGGAATCCAGGTCAAAGGCACGGGACTCAAGCTCGGGATCTCGGATCCTACCGGGGTTTACGGCAAAGGGTTCTACCGCGTCCGGGTGGAGTGATGCCGATTCTCACTGCTTCGCCACTTTTCTGAGCTTCCCTCAAACTTGAGGCTTGGGCGCGGGCCTGATTTCTGGTTTAAAGGAGCATCCTAATATGCGAGAGCCCGACCGCAGGCACGGAGGCCTGCCCCCGGAGTTCAAAAGGCTATGAGCCTAAAAGTTGCCAATCTGCCCGGTCACTTAAACCTAACAGCGGGAGTAGCCTCGCCCCGATCTGACGCAAGATCCTGGTGCGCAGGGCCTCCGCCGCCAGCCTGCTGCGAATCCCGGCAAAGCTTCCTTCCCCTTTCTCAGTTGAAATGTCCTGTAAGGATTGCCCGATGTTTGTCGTAGAAACCGTGGAACCTCTCATTCCACCAACCAATAACTATGAAGACGAAACCATCTAAATGTACGGACGGTGCCCGCCCCGGCGGCACCGCTTTCCGTAGCTCATTCACTGCCGTCAGGCAGAGTTGTCAAAGGATCCTGGCCCTACTGCTCCTCGCTCTGATCAGCACGTTCGCTAATTCGGCGCTGGCCCAAACGACCACCGGCAAAGTCATCATCGACAACGACTGCTATCGTGTGGTCTGCCCCGATGACTATGTGGTCTACACCTGCGAAACCGTTGCAACTCCGCGACTTTACAACATTGAGGTGATCAAGAAGTGCCCCAACGCCCTTGACCTCGAGGTCGTTTGCGATCCCAAGCTCGGAACTCCTCTCCCGATCGGCAATCACACCATCACATGTGTGGTGAGGCTTGCCGGGAGGATTGTTGGGCAGTGCAGCTTCGTCATCCGGGTCGTCCGGGACACCGAACCGCCGAAAATT
>VHDG01000004.1 GCA_016871475.1 Verrucomicrobiota bacterium | reverse complement strand
CGCGCTTCATCCGATCCTTCATCACCTCGACATCTTCGGTTTGAAGGGGCTGATCCTGGTTGATTCGTTGGTTCACCAGCTGCACCAGGCCCGAGATGATGGTCAGAGGGCTGTTGATGTCGTGGATGATGCTGGCATAAATCTCCCACCGGGTGCGCATCGTCTCTTCCTTGACGCGCAATTGCTGAAGCTGCTCACGGATCTCCGTGAGCTGGGCGATATTCGATTGAGCCTGCTGCTGGGCGGATCTTCGTGTGACCGCATTCGCGACCACGGAGCGGATGTTCGGTACATCAAACGGCTTGTTGAGATAGTCGCAGGCTCGCAATTGAAGCGCCTTGCGCAGGTAGTCCGGCGTCTCATAGGCCGTCAGCATCACCACTTCAATCGAGGGATCCAGGATCCTTACCTTCTCAAGCAGGTCGAGACCCGTGATCTCAGGCATTCGGATATCAAGGATCGCGACATCCACTTTCTCAGCCTCAAGAATCGCCAGAGCATCCTTGGCGCTTGCAGCGATGCGCACCCTGTATTCGTCCTTGAAGACCATCCGCAGCGATTCGCGCGGACCTTCCTCATCGTCCACGATCAGCAACTTGGGGCGATCGTTAAGATCAACCGGAGGCGATGGATTCGTCTCATGAGGTGTAACATCCATTGAGTCATAACTGGATGTGCGATCAGGTATTAGGGTGGGATGCATGTTTCCTGGAACAATGGAATCAGCTGTAAGGGAGGGCGGAGGAAGCGGTTCCGATCGGCCCGAAGAAGGCCATGGAACCGTGAGGCGCGGAACGACACAGGCGCGAGCTGCGGCAAGACTTGCCTGCAGTGTGAGGAGGGAAGACGCCAATGGGCGTGGGAGATGCGAAGAAAGAAATCCCGCTGGCACCTTGCACCGCGTGCCAGCCCAGAAACCAATGCTACGTCCGTGCTCAAGAGGCTTTCCGGTTGAATAGGTGGCGGCAGTGTAGGCAAAAGGCGCTCGTGCTCAAGCCCAAAAACCTGGGGGAAGGAAACGGCGTCCGGAGATCCTCGCCTGGATTTTCGCCTTGTGTCGGAAGCCGAAGAGGGCGTTGCTCCTCGGCAGTCCGATCGCAAGCCAGCGAGCGGGCGGGCATTTTCCACATCCGATGAAACGCCAACTCAGAGTGCTCGTCGTCGAGGATTCAGAATTCGACGCACAGGTCATGATCAACCTCCTGCGGCGAGCGGGCTACGACCCCTACATGGAACGGGTCGAGACCGCTGACTCGCTTGCTCAATCGATCACCACGAAGTCCTGGGATATCATCCTGGCTGATTACAATCTGCCGGAGTTCAACGCCCTCGATGCGCTGAAACAGCTTCAGGCAACCGGTCTGGACATCCCTTTCCTCATCGTCTCCGGTGGCATCGGTGAGGATATCGCGGTGGCCGCGATGAAGGCGGGCGCGCATGATTATCTGATGAAAGGGAATCTGCAGCGGCTGGCCCCCGCTGTGGAACGGGAGCTTCGCGAGGCTTCGATTCGCTCCGAGCGTCGCCAGGCCAAGCGAGCGCTTCAAGAGAGCGAGCAACGTTACCGTCTTCTTTGGGAAACCTCTCCGGATGCCGTCATTCTCATGGACGAAGGCGGCTTTATGCAGTTTGTGAATCCGGCCGTGGAGGAGGTTTTCGGATGTCCTCCCGAGGATCTGATGCAGAAGTCGGTTTCGGTTCTCCAACCCGAGAGGCTCAAAGGCCTGCTCATGTCGCGACTCGAGGAAACCCTCAAGGCGGGCGCGGTCCGGATTCGCTGGCGGAACCTGGAGACCCTGGGCTTGCGCAGGGGCACCGGTGAGTTTCCCATGGAAATCAGCATGAGCGACATGGAGCTCGATGGGCATCGCCGGTTTGTGTGTTTCATTCGCGACATCTCAGAGCGCAAGAAGGCGGAGGAGGAGCTTCGCGAAAGCCAGGAGCAGTTCCGGACGGCCCGGGAAATCCAGCAACGACTCTTCCCGAAGTCTTCCCCCGCAATTCAGGGTCTTGAGGTAGCGGGTTGTTCCTACTCAGCGACGGCGGCAGGCGGTGATTACTACGATTATCTCCCCTTGCAGGACGATCAGTGGGCGGTCGTGGTGGGGGATGTCAGCGGGCACGGCGTCGGGCCCGCATTGCTGATGGCTGAGACCCGGGCTTACCTCCGGGCCATGACTCTTCAATGCACCAACATCGGGGAGATCCTTACACGGGTGAACTCCATCCTCGCCGAAGACGTGGGAACTTCCCGCTTCATCACGCTGTTTCTCGCGCGCATCTGCCCGCGGCAACGCCTGTTGACCTATGTCAGCGCCGGACATCCCAACGGCTACATCCTGGATCGAACAGGCAAGGTGAAACATATCCTCTCGCGAACAGCCCTTCCCCTTGGGAGAAGGCCCACCACCGTTTACTCGGAAAGCGGGTCCATCCCTCTCGCTCCGGGCGATCTGATCTTCTTGCTGACGGACGGAGTTGAGGAGGCGGCGGCGGCGGACGACTCCTTGTTCGGCATAGACCGGGCATTGGGCTTGATTCGGGAGCGACGCGATCAACCTGCGACGGAGATGGTGAAGGCGCTTTACGAGGCTGTTCAAAAGTTTGCTGCCAAAGGGCCCAACATGGACGACCTGACGGCTCTTGTGATGCGCGTAAAAGATTCCGGTTGAAAGCGACACGTCCCTAACCCATATTCTCGGCCGCTTTCGCTGGTTCACTGGCGATGCGATGGCCGGGGCGTAGCGTAGCTTGGTAGCGCGTCTGAATGGGGTTCAGAAGGTCGTGAGTTCAAATCTCACCGCCCCGACCATTTTTTGGAGTTTTTCCCGCAAACGTTGTGGATGTCCAAACAGACTTCCAACAGTCATCCCTCGCCGCTCACCCAGATCCGGAAAAAGCCATTCAACCACGGAGTTCGTTGAGCAGAAGAGCTCGGTTCGTTGTCCGTGCCTTTAGCAAAAGACTTATTGTGGCGATCTCCTCCAACTTTTCGAAGCAACCCCAATTCTCCTTATGGTGTCCGACGAAACGCGGGCGGGAGCGGGGCACGCTTTACTTTGGGAAAGGGGCCGGGCCCGGTCCTGGATGCAATGACCAACTGGGATTGCGCCAAGCCCGGTTGCTTCATCCTCGCTCGGGTTTTGTATGGCCGAGCCGTTCTCCCCGGAGTTGGTTGGAGATATTGCGAGAGAATCCGGGCGCGCCGTCCAAGACCGCCGAAATTGAGGCCTCAGCCGGGAAGCGAACCCCCGCGTGTCCCACCGTCCACCATTCATTGCCGTAATCGCCTAATATTTTTCGATGGAAACAGATCGGCATTGATCCGATTTCATTTGTGGGCAGGGTGGTGGCAGTCTGGTCCTGATACGATGTGTATGAGAAAGCTGATTTGTTTTGTTTCGGTGCTCTTTCGAGGAGGTCCCCGTTGTGGCGCGCTTTTCGCGGCCGGGCTGTTCCTGAGTTCGGGGGTGGCGGGATGGACCCAGGACAATTCTTCGCGTCCCCGACTGAGTTCCCCGACCCGGGAGGGTAACCAGCTGTTGCTTCAGTGGTCGGGAGGATCGGCACCCTTCAGTGTGTAGGAGGCCGCGACGCCGGGTGGCCCGTGGACCGCCGTCGGAGCGCCCGGATCAAACACCACCACGCGGATACCCATGACGCTTCAACGGCTCTACTTCCGAGTGGTGGCGGCAGGGGTGGGGGGTGGGGATCAGGATGAGGCTGCGATGCGGGCGACCCTGGGCTCGATCGGCGCATTCGTGGACAGTGTGCCGCGAACGAATACGGTGACCTGGAAGGCCCTCATCCTGGAGCACCTCCGGGGACGTTCCGATATCGACAGCGCCGGGGACATGGGGGATGGGGTTTGGGCCATTACTACAGACGGCATCCCGCTCTCGTTCTGGAACAATCGACTGGTGGATCCTCCCGTCGTGGAGGAACCGTTTGCGTTTCCCATGCAGGCGGGGACGGAGACGTCGGGGACTACGACGGCGCGGTTCTCAGTGACGGTGGGTGCCGGATTCCGGCAATCCGCCCCGGCTCTCGCGCGCATGGTGGCGGCGAAGGGATATCGCCCCGTGGCCGACAACGCCTCGCTCGCCTCGCTCAAGGGCACCCGCAGCGAGTCCATTTTCTTCTTCAACACACATGGCGGGGACTTCTTCGTCCCGCTGTTTGGTGCCGATGGAAAGCCCCTCCGGGGCACCAACAACTTTATTCGCTATCAGGTTCACTACGGGCTTTGGACGGGACAACGAATTGATCCCAACTTCACCGACCCGAATTACCGGCATCAGGAGTTCGTGGCAGATCTGAAGGCGAAGCGATTGGCGATTGCCTACGCTCCTGCCTTCTACGTCACCGGCACCGGGGGATTTCAATCAGCGGTGAATGAGTGGCGCTTCGGTATCACCGCGGAGTGGGTGAAGCACTACCTGAGATTTCCCGCGGAGAACCATGCCAGCGTATGGCTGGGGGCGTGCCTCAGCGGATCTCCGGAGGCTGCGGCGATGCGCGCCGCCTTCCTTTCCGTCGGTGCCGACATGGTGTCGGGATGGACGGATAACGTAAACGGGGATGCGGTGTACGTCTCAACGGCATTCGTCTGGGACCGGCTGCTTGGCGCCAACAATTTCCAGCCGCCGGCGACGCCCCAGCGCCCGTTCGATTACGACGAAGTCTGGACGGAGCTGCTCTCCTTCCGGCGCGGCACCGCCATCTTCACGATGCCCGACACACCCACGCGCTGCGGCGGTGCGCCGCAGAAAATCATGTGGCTGGCCGAGGATTACCTCCGGCGCAAGGGATTGCGCGGGAAGTCCCGGGTGCTGTTCGTTTCCGGCGGCAAATCGATCTTTGGCGTACCTCACTATCGCGCGCCCCTCGAGGCAATGATCGCGCGGCGTGGCATCGAGACCCTGTTCCGGCATCGGCTTGTCGAGGTGCGCGGCACGCAGCGGGAAGCCGTGTTCGAAAGTCTCGAGGCCGGCGACCAGGTTGTCATTCCTTATCAAATGCTTCATGTCACTCCTCCGATGAGCGCGCCTGACTTCATCAAGCGGAGCCCGCTCGCGGACAGCAACGGCTGGGTGGACACCGATGCGCACACGCTGCAGCACCGGCGGTGGCCGGACATCTTTGCGCTTGGCGACGTGGCGAACCTGCCCACTTCAAAGACCGGCGCGGCCATTCGCAAGCAGGCCCCGGTTCTCGTGAGGAACCTCCTCGCCCATCGTCATGGCGCGCCGCTCGACGCCCGTTACAACGGCTACACCTCGTGTCCCATCGTCACCGGCTATGGCCGGCTGATGCTTGCCGAGTTTGACTACGACGACCAGCCTGCCGAAACGTTCCCGGTCAATCAGGCGAAGGAGCGTCGCAGCATGTGGCTGCTCAAGCGCTACGTTCTCCCCTTCCTGTACTGGCACGGAATGCTGAAAGGGCGGGCCTGACGGATTGCCATGAAACCTGACCGAGAGGATTTCCGACGCGGCTCCGGCTGGGTCATTGCCCAGTTCGCGATCATGTTCGCACTGCTGGCTGCGGGACCCGTGTGGCCTGGCGACTGGACGGCTGCCTGGAGCTGGCCGGCCGGAAGTGTCCTCCTGATCCTTGGTGCGTGGCTGGGCATCCGCGGCGAACGTGACCTTGGAAAACACCGCACGCCCTATCCCCGTCCGAAGCCTGACTGCCAGCTCATCACGAGCGGCATCTACGGATTCATCCGGCATCCCCTCTACGCCGCGGTCATCACGCTCGGCTTCGCCTGGGCACTCCTCTGGCGCAGCGAACCGGCCCTGGTCCTGGCTGCGTTGCAAATCCCGTTCTTCGATGCCAAGGCGCGCCGCGAGGAGCGTTGGCTGCTCGAGCGATTCACCGCTTACGCCGACTACACCCGGCGTGTGAAGCGATTCATTCCCGGAATCTATTGAAACCGACCGACGAGAAAGGAACCCTCATGCATCTTAAACGTTATTTCGTGGAAGGTCTCGCCCACGCCTCCTACCTGTTCGGCGCCGACGGCGAGGCGGCGGTCGTCGATCCGAAGCGCGACGTGGACGACTATATGTCGGACGCGGCAGCCCTCGGTCTGCGGATCGTCGCCGTGTTCAACACCCATCCCCATGCCGATTTTGCGAGCGGCTTTCCCGAGCTCGCGGCCCGCACCGGTGCCAGGCTCTATACCTCACATCGGGCACCGGTGACCTACGAGCGTGTGCCGGCGCGTCACGGCCAGCGAGTTCGCGTCGGTTCCCTGGAGGTCGAGATGCTGGAAACGCCCGGTCATTCACCCGACAGCCTGAGCTTCCTGGTGCATGAAGGCGGACGGCCCGCCGAGGTCTTCACCGGCGACCTTCTCTTCGTCAACGACGTCGGCCGCCCTGATCTGAGGGATGCGGATGCGGATCCGATGGACATGGCGAACCAGCTGTATGACTCGCTTTTCGACAGGATTCTTACCTTGCCGGATGACGTGAGGATTCATCCGGCCCACGGCGCCGGGTCGCTTTGCGGACGTGCGCTTGGGTCTGCGCCGTTCTCAACCGTCCAACAGGAGCGCCAGCTCAACTGGGCGGCTCAGATCAGGGACCGCGCCGAGTTCGTGAAGCAGATGATTTCGAACCTGCCCGACCGGCCGGCCTATTTCGGCTACGACGTGGGTGTGAACCTGCGTGGCGCGACGGCTTTCAGCCAGCTGCCCCTGCCTCCTGAGCTGACGGAGGCGACTTTGAAGAAGGCCGCACTCGGCGGAGCGGTGGTGATTGACACAAGGCCTGCCCCTTTTTTTTGGAGCCAGCCATTTTCCGGGCAGCCTGAACATCGGGCTGGGCAGCGGGCTGTTTTCGACGTGGGTCGGCTTCCTGGTGCCGGGCAACGCTCCGATCGCCCTGGTTGCAGGCTCAGCAGAGGCCGCACTGGAGGCCAGGCTGGATCTGGCACGCATCGGCTTCGATAACATCGCGGGATGGATCCGTGCGGACGCGCTCAGGGAGACCCAACAGTTGTCGCAGCTGAGCGTCTGTGACCTGAGGGCCGGGCTCCAGTCGGGGTACGCGCCTCTCGTGCTTGACGTCCGCACATCGGGTGAGTGGGCTGCGGGTCACATCCCTGGCGCGTCGCACTTTCCGTTGACAAAGCTGGCGGGAAATCTTGCGCAGCTTCCGAGTGACACGCGGCTTGCCGTGGTGTGCGGCAGCGGGTATCGCAGCAGCATTGCAGCGAGCCTTCTCCGCGCCCGGCGCTTCACGCGCGTGCAGAATGTGATGGGCGGCATGGCCGCATTCCAGGAGACAAAGTGCCCCGACTGGCAGGCCGCCGACTTGGTGTATGATTAGGATCATGCCCGGCGCCGGGCCTTCGACCGATTGATATTCTTGAGGTCAGTCACCTCACAGTCCGAGCAAAAATCTCTACGCATTCAGAACTCTGGGAGCTAGGCTTCGCTCATGGAAGCACTTCATGCGCCCTGGCGCATTCATTACATCCTGGGACCCAAGCGGCCTCTCACTGACACTTCTCTTTTCAGTGAGATCGGGCAGTCTTCTGACGATGTGGCAAACCACGTCATCGCCCGCGAACGCACCTGTTACGCCATGCTCAACGCCTACCCGTATAACGGAGGTCACCTCATGGTGGTTCCCTACCGCCAGGTGGCAGATCTGGAAGAACTCCACGAGCAGGAGCGTGCGGGTTTGATGGAGCTGGTCATCCGGTGTCAGAAAGCCCTGCGACAGGTGATGAAACCCGACGGTTTCAACATTGGGATCAATTTGGGGAAGGCTGCAGGAGCGGGCATTGCGGAGCACTTGCACGTGCACATTGTTCCTCGTTGGAGCGGTGACACCAACTTCATGGCCGTGATCGCAGGAACCCAGGTTGTTCCACAAGCCCTCACCGATCTGGCATCGCAGCTTCGTGCCGCGCTGGTGCAGTGAGCCGGAGTTTGGGGCCGGGATGACCCCGTTGGAACTCCTCAGGAACAAGACTTCACAGCCCGGAACGTGTCTCGGCTCGAACCGGGGCTGTCCCTTTCGCGGGCTCATTGACCGGCAGGGGATGATATGCCGGCCGGTTTGAGCCGAGATCTCCAAGCACTTCCAGGGCACGGAGCGCGGTAGCGTTCCGGCTTTCTACCCCGAGCTTTCCGAAAAGATTCTGCAGGTGTTTTTTGACTGTTGCCTCAGCGGACCCGACGATGATGGCGATATCGGAGTTGCTCTTCCCTTGGGCTACCCACAGCAGGATCTCCGCCTCTCGCTTTGTCAGGCCCAGGGCTTCGAGGGGCACGGCCGAGGTGAAATCGACTTTGAACCCTCCCGGGGGGCGTTGGGACTCCCGCTTGAACCGGGCATGAACGGCAGCCAGCAGCTCCTCGGCGCTGACAGGTTTTGTCAGATAATCGTCTGCACCCAGGTTCATCCCGGCCCTGAGATCATTACGTTCGCCGCGTGCACTCAGGAACATGAGAGGGATATGGGCCGTGCCCTGATCTGCTCGGAGAGCCGCGAGCAAACCCAGGCCATCCAGCTGTGGCATCATCACATCACATATCACCAGGTTGGGCTTTCGCGTTCGGGCAGCATCGAGCCCAGAGATGCCGTCCCCGGTCGAGAACACATCGTAGCCTTCCATGCGAAGGATGGTGCAAAGATTCTTCCGGGTCTGTTCATCGTCCTCAACAACCAGGATTTTGTTCATGTCAGTATCTCCATTGGCATCGATTCACCCAGAATGGGCGATCGGACTGTAAATATTGTGCCTTTTCCTTCCTCGCTAACCACCGTGATCGTCCCCCTGTGGAGGTCAACGCACCGACGTATTATCACCAGGCCCAGCCCGGTGCCAGCGATGTTGGCTGCATTGCTGCCGCGATAAAACGCCTCGAAGAGATGATCGAGGTCGGGTTTGGGAATGCCCATGCCGCTGTCTGCGACCACGATCACCGCATCCTCACCATTCCGCGAGAGGGTCACTTTCAGGGGTGATCCAACCGTTGAGTACTTGGCGGCGTTCGACAGGAGATTTGTAAGAATGTGTCGAAAGAGGTTTTCGTCCGCTTTGGCCAGGGGCAGATCATCCTGCAATTGCAGAAGGATGGGACATTTGCCGGACATCGCCAGGGAGACCTCCGAGGCGACGCGTTGGCAGCAGAGCGCGAGATCGACATCATCGATGCGCAGCTGGACGCGGGAATTCTCCAGCCGCCCCAGCAACAGGACATCCTCCATCATGCTGGACATCCGGTTCACCGAACGTCGGATGGCATTGATGTGCTCGTCGCGATCCATGACCCCCAGCCGATCATTGTAGCGGTCCAGGATATCCGTGCTTGAGATGATCACCTCCAGAGGAGTCCGGAGCTCATGCGACACCATCGCCACAAAGTTGGTTTTGAGTCTTCCCAACTCTCGTTCTTTCTGGAGGGCCGTTTGCAGCGCAGCCTCGGATGTTTTTCTCTCGATTCCCAGAGCGATGGAATTTGCGACCATTCCAAGGGCTTGCAAAGTTTCACCGCCCAGAGTCCGGCGTGAGAATATCGCCACCACACCCAAGAGCTTTCCCTGTAGGACCAGCGGATAGCCCGCAAAAGCCTTCATCCTGTGCTCGCGTGCCCAGTCTTTGTCGGCAACACCCGGGTCATCCAGGACCTGGTTCGTGAGGTGGGGACGTTGTTCACGAGCGATCAGGCCGATCCTGAAATCACCCACTTTTATCCGGCCATCAGGCCTGTCCAGATGGGTGTAGAGACCCGCGCTGGCCTGCAGCAACAGAACATCCTGTTCAGGCTCCAGGGTCCAGATGCGGGCCAAGGCTGCGTCCAAGTGTCTGACCAGAACCTCGGTACACTGCTGCAGCATTTTTTGGAGTTCCGCCTGCTTGTTGAGAACCAGCCCCATTTCCGCGCTTAGCGACATCATGCGGAACCGTGCCGCACGGTCGGTCTCCAGCTGGATTCTCTCGGAGATGTCCCGCATTACGATGGCCACGATGCCGTGTTCTCCACGCGAACTCCGGGGAGCAACCATCATGAGCGATACCGGGGTCACCGAGCCATCATGCCTTCGGAGCTTGCTCTCTCCATAACAGCTGCCTTCCCTCAGCGCCTTCGCCATCATCGGCTCGACCGCCGACCCCTTTTCCTCAGCGGGGTACAGGTCCCATACGGAAAGCCCGCATAGAGACTCCTCCCTGCCGAGGCCGAGCATCTGTCGTCCGGCGGGATTGAGGTAGAGCAATTTGACAGTCAGATCCGAAAACCCATACAGATCCTGCGAGGCATCCACCAAGGCAGCGTATCGGGCGAGCTCGGTGGTGCGCTCGGCCACTCGTTGCTCGAGGAACGCGGCCTGATGTTCCATCGCAGACTGTCGATCCCAGATTTTTTCAGCAGCCTGACGGAGTGCCGAGATCAGCTTTCCCAACTCGTCGTCCTTCCTTGCCGCCAAGCCGAAGTCGCTTTGCCGGGCCGTGATCTGATCAGCTGTCGCTGCCAGCCGGGATAATGGGTCGAGGATCTCGCGTCGAAGAATCCAAGCGAACAGCGCCACCATCAGTGTCAGCGATGCCAGTCCATACCACAAAACCCAGCGGGCCGATCCAAAAGCCTCGGCTCGCAGGGTTTCCAGCGTCATCCTACCGATGAAGATCCAGTCGGGATTGTCCCAGCGAATGGTGGCGAACTGAGCTGCTCCGCAAGGAGTGATGCCACAGACCAGGTGGCCGGCTTTGGTCGTGGCGATGGCTGTTTCGTAAATCGCCGACAGCTGGGGATCTCCAAGGCTTTGGACCGATAGGGTTCCGCGCGCCTCGGAGATGAATCCCTCCATTTCCGGATGGGCGATCAGTGTGCCGTCATTCCGGACGATCATCGTCTTCACCCCTCTCAGTCCCGGTTCAGCGATGGCGGCATGGAACTCCTCGAGCGGGATGTCGTGGCCAACGATGCCCAGGAACTCCTCGTCCTTCCAAATCGGCAGCGTGACGCTCATGAAAGGACGCTTCGCCGTAGGTTCACGCATCGCGGGACCCCAAACCAGCTCTCTTCCGGGGTTCTTGGCTGGAGCAGCGTCCACGTAAGCGCGTTCGGCACAGTTGTCGTAGGTCGCGGATGTGTCCCACACCCAGGTGGGGAATCGTGCGTCGTAGCCCACGCAAGCCTGGTCGTTGAAAACGAAGTAAAGGCTCGGAAACTCGTGCATCAGCCCCGGAAGAAAATCATTCAGCATCAGCTCGGTGCCTAGGAGACGACGCTTCAGGGCCGGGGACAGTTCCGTATCCCTTCGTACCCAGGTGGAGCTATGGAGCTGAGGATCGAAGTTATCCCTTCGGGTGCGCCATGCTCCATCCGCATGGAGTTGGTTGCGCTCGAGCCAGAGCTGATCCACGCCTTCGAAAGGCTCGCGACGATCCCGCTTGAGGAACATCTCCCTCGCAAACTCCAGGCTATGCTCCACCCGATGGAGATCGATCCGTTGCGCTTTGGCCCTTTCCTTGACGTAGTCGTTGAGGAACTGGACGGAGCTTCTCCGGGCATTTTCGTGGACAAAGTGATAGGCCGTTCCAGTCGCAACACCCATCACGACAATGGCCGACACGGCCACCTTGAGCAGGATGCGTTGGGCAATGGTCAGAGGGCGACGCTAGCCAAGAGCTGAGGGCGTTGCAACCGACAGGTTTGAGAGTTGAGAGGCCATGCGGTGAAGATGTTTTTGCTTCTTCGTTCTGCGGTCCTGTGCTAAGAACGCGCCAAATTCCAGCACACCTGATCTATGAGCAGCACGCACCGATTTTCAAAACGACGGTTTCTTCGCGGCCTCGGGGTCACAATGGCATTGCCGTGGATGGAATCCATGACGGTTTGGGGTGATGTTCCTGCCGCCGCCACACGGCCTGCGAGTGAAGCCCCCCGGCGCCTGGCTGTCCTTTTCGCCGGAAACGGTTTTCATTCGAAGGAATGGTGGGCGAAGGGCGAGGGCGACACTTTCGAGTTGGGCAAGGTTTTGGAACCCCTCGTTCCGTTCAAGAAGAAGGTCACCTTCATCAAGGGTCTCTACAACGCCGAGGCCCTGAAGGGGAACATCCATAGCTCACAGACGGGGAACCTGCTCTCCGGGGCTCCGCTGGCCGCCGGAGGAGACATCCGTTCAGGGGCGAGCTTCGACCAGGTCATCGCGCAGCGACACGGCCGTTCCACCAAGGTGCCGAGTCTGGTGCTCGGCTGCGAGAAGTCCAACCCCTCGGTCCACAAGAACTACTCGATGATCTACAGCTCCCACATCTCGTGGAGTTCGCCCACTGCACCGGCTCCCCTCGAGATCTATCCGGCGCTGGCATTCGATCGGCTGTTCAAGGATGAAGCCAGCCAGGGAGACAAGAGCGTTCTCGATGCCGTGCTGTCCGATGCCAAGGACCTGCGTCGCACGGTCAGCACGCGCGACCAACAGAAGCTGGATGAGTACCTGGAGTCTGTGAGGGAAGTGGAGCTTCGGATTCAGAACGCGGGTCGGAAGGGGGAGTTGCAGGGTTGGCGGCCACCCCTCGACAAGCCGTCGATGGACCGGCCTGCGGACGGAATCCCGCAGGACATCGGGGAGCACATGCGATTGATGTGCGACATTCTCGTGCTTGGTTTTCAGACGGACACGACCCGGATTTCCACGTTGAAGCTGAACAACGATCACAGCGCACTGCGATTTCCGAACCTGGGGGTGGACTACATGATTCACCATCTGCTTTCACACAGCGACACTGCGGACTGGCTGAAGGTGAACCAGTTCTTCCTGGAGCAAGCCGCCTACATCGCCCGCAAGCTGGAAGCCACCCAGGAAGGATCCCGGACCACCCTTGACAACACCGTCCTGCTTTTTTGCTCGTCCATGCTGACAGGCAGCCACGATGCGACGCAGCTTCCCGCGGTCTTGATTGGCGGGGGTGGGGGCTCGATCAAGGGTGGACGCGTCCTGGACTATAAGGACAAGCCCGATCGTCAGATGTGCAGGCTCTATCTTTCCCTGATGGACAAGCTTGGCGTCCGGTTGGACCGGTTTGGTGATGCCAGTTCGGCGCTCGAGGAAGTCTGAGTGCGACCGCCTTCGTAATCCGCTGCCGTTGGTTACGTTCGTCCAGGAAGGCACACCCTCAAGGGTGGACAACGAGCCACGCGTCCCACAACCAATCGACTGACGACAGGCCTGCCCCCAGGTTCGTTGTCCATCCTTCAGGATGCCCGGGCTATGCCCGCTTCCTCACACTGGCGGTTTTAGGGACGTGAGCAAGTGTTGATCAGGCGGGACCTGGGAGGCCCTGAAGGGGGACCACGAACCACAGCACTTAGAGGGCACTACACTAGGAAGCCGTTCCCCCTCTGCGATAACTCCGGCTTTGCCTGAGATGGCTGCTTTGTCATGGCGGAATTCTTCCGGTTAACTTCCGTCGTGTTGGGCCGATAAAAATCGATAGGGATGGCCTTGGCAACCAGGGTTCACCCTGTTGCTGAAATGGCTGCCACACAGATTGATTTGCCTGAGGGGCGTCGTCCGCGCATTGCTGCGTCCCGGGTTTCCGGAGCATTCGATGAGAATGCCTGCACACGATTGTCCTGCAGCCTTCAGATGATCACATGGACGTAGGTCAAGCCAACCATCTGGCGAAGAACGCCCAGACTGCGGTTCTTTTGGTGGACGACGATGCGATCTCCCGGCGGACGCTGCAGAAATTCCTGGAGCGCGATCATTTCCAGGTCTTCTCAGCGGACGGGGTCGACAGCGCCATCACAATTCTGAATTCATCAGAGCGTGGTCGGATCGAGTGCGTGGTAACCGACTACCGGATGCCTGAGAAGGACGGTCTTTGCCTGCTGGCGTGGATGGTGGAGCACAACCCTGAGATCGGCGCGATCATGGTGACCGCGGAGGGGGAAAAGCAACTGGTGGCGGAGAGCCTGCGACAGGGTGCTTGCGACTTCCTGGAGAAGCCGGTGGATCGAAAGGTGCTGGGCCAGGCGGTACGAAAGGCTGCTGAAAGGATACGAACCGCACGCGCTCGCGTACGAGCCCAGCAGGACATGCGAGCTGTCGGAGCTGTTCAGCAACAGATGATCGGCATGGCCATCCCCGACTGCCGCGTGAAGGTGGACCTCAGTTATCATCCCAGCCATGAGGCGGGGGGAGATCACCTGGCGCTCTTTCAGCTCGGGAACGATCGTTTTCTGGTTCTGTCCACCGATGTCTCCGGGCATGATCTCCGCGCCGCTTACCTCTCGGTGTTTTTTCAGGGCTTCGTGCGTGGGATGATGCACGCGGAAACGTCCATCGAGGACATCCTGGTGATCTTCAACCGATATCTCGTCTCAGATGTGAACAGCATCTCCAAGTCGGGTGAGATCACTTCAGTGGCTGTGAGCGCCTTGCTGCTGGACCTGCAGATCGGAATGGCGAGCACCCTGTCCTGCGGCTTTCCTCTTCCCTATCTTTCTGACGGAAGCGGGAATGCCCGGCTGGCAGGCGAGTCCGGAAGCCCGCCATTGGGATGGTTCGAAGATACCGTGAATCATCCCGCAGATCATGAGCTTGGGGAAAAGAGCCGGTTCTACATCTGGACCGACGGGCTTGATGATCTCGCACAGCATCTGGACCTCAGTCCGCTCTCCTGTGCGTTCGCGCTCTTGCGACACCGAAAGGGCACACCTCCGCCTGGATGGATGCGACATGCGAAAGATGACATCCTGGTCGCCTCCGTGGGGCATCGTTCCGTGATTTCCGCTGCGGGCGAGTTCCTGCCCCTTGTGTCCAACAAGCATCCGGGAACAGACTGGGCGCGCGTCGACGCCTTGCAGGCCTACTGGGCACGCAGCCTGCAAACGGCTCTGCCGGAGCTCGACGAATCCAGGCTGTACGACGTCCTGCTCTGCACGCGGGAGATCATGCTCAACGCCCTCATCCATGGATGTGGCAAATCTCCGGACCAGTCTGCCACCGTGGACATCTCATGTGATCCTGCCGGCTGCGTCGTGCGGGTTGTGATTCAGGACACGGGTGCCGGCCATGACTTCGACTGGAGTGCGCACAAGAAGAAAGCGGAGGAATCCCTCGTCGATGAACATCGAGGCCTGATGTTGATCGATGCACTCGCTTCCCGTTTTGAGACCAAGGCGCATGGAACCCGCGTGGAGATGGACTTTGTGTTCAGCCATTCCGATCGAGCCCTGGCTTCCTGAAGATGATCCCATTTTTCAAAACAACACGAAACACAAGCATCTGATATGAAACATCACCTCGACACGGCATCAGGAACGCTCACGGTCAGCTGGCCCGGCGATGTCCTGAGTTCCAATGTGGAAACCTTGCGGAAGGAAACCCAGGAGATCCTCGACTCCACTCTCATTCGTCAAGGAGGCTGGTCGGTTCTCAAGCTGGATCTGAGCGCAGCCAAGATGGTGGATTCCGCGGGGCTGAATCTGATCGTGTCGCTGATCAAGATCACCAAGGCCCGTGGTTCGTCGGTGCGTGCCGTTGTGGGCAGTCCCAATGTTTATCGCACCTTCATTTTCACGCGCCTGGACAAACAGCTGGATCTCGCCCAGGCCGCTTGAGCCGTGTGTGAGGTCCCCTCAGGGGGGTGCCGCGGTCATTCCTCCTTATGGAACACCGGCAAGGCGAGCTTCCATCGGATGGCCGCCAGGCGCATGACCAGCGTGACGAGGATGCCCGCAACCGGATTCCAGGGTCGGCTGGGCAGGAATTCTGAGAGCAGCACAAACGTCGAAGCTCCACACAGGCTGGCCGTGGCGTAGAGATAGATTTGCTGTCGAAAAACCAACGGGATCTCCCCGGTCAGGACGTCGCGAAGCATTCCCCCGGCGACTCCTGTGACCACGCCCATGGCCACGGCGATGGAAGGTGCCACCGCAAAGTTCATGGCCTTGGAAGCGCCGACGACGGTGAACAGCGCGAGTGCGCAGGCATCTGCAACCACCAGCGTGTTATCGGGCGTGGTTCGGCGCCTGGCCCAGCCGAATGTGGCAAGTGCGGCTGCGGTTGTGGTCCAGACCAACTCCGGCTGACGGATCCAGAACACGGGCAGATCTCCCAGGAGCAGGTCGCGGAGAGAGCCGCCTCCGAACGCCGTCACCCAAGCCAGCACCACCACACCGAACAGGTCCAGTTGCTTTCCCCGCGCGGCCAGGGCCCCGCCGATCGCACCCACGGCGACCCCGAAATGCTCGATCCAGATCGGATTTTTCATTTGGCACCCTGAGTTCCAAGCCAAAGCCTCTCCCCCGCCCTCATTGTCTTGAAAGCCTGCCCCAGCGACCTGCACTCCTGCTCAAAAGGCTCTGGCGAGGCAGTGTTGAATTCAAACATTTCGTAGTGACATGGAACGACCAGCCTGGCGTTGATGGCTCTTGCCAGCCTGGCAGCTTCAGGGCCGTCCAGATTGCCCGCCACTTTTCGTTCAGGCTTGTTGCCGTTGATGGGAAGGATTGCGAGATCGACATCCCAGGGACGAATCAGATCTTCCAGGCCCGGGAACATCAGAGTGTCACCCGCGTGGTAGAGTCGCCAGCCGCCGGCTTCCACGACATATCCCATGAAGCGGTGACGTCCCTGCCCATCCGTTTCGAGAGTGTTATGGCAGGCGGGGATCCCATGGAAAACGAAGCCTCCCACCTCCACACACTGTCCAGAAATCAATCCCGTGGGCCATGAAGGATCGGTCCCCAGCCGCTCTGCGACAAAACCTCGGTTTGCCTCCGGGATCACGAGCTCCAATCCGGGGTTCGATGCGAGCAGTGGAAGGAGAGTGTCCCGGTCGAGGTGGTCCGTGTGATTGTGTGTCGATGTCACCACGTCCACGCGCTTGAGGCTTCCAGGTTCGATCACCCGTGCGGTCATCGGAACGTGGGGCTTGTCGGTTGCAGCGTATTTCTCGGTCAGGGAGTCGGACAGGTAGGGGTCGAGGAGCAGGCGACGTCCGCCCCAGGCGATGAGGAATCCGCTCTGACCGAGCCACCAGATGCTCAGCTCGCGAGGGTCGGGGGATACGGAGTCGACGTCGGCCAGGAGCTGAGCGCCTTGCTGGACGGGCTGGATCAAAGTTTTCATCAGGTTGCCGCGAGTCAGAATTCCACGTTCATGTTCGCCGGTGTGTCTCTATCTGGTTCGTGTGCGGGATCCAAGGATTAAGGGACCCTGGAGATCTCGGGCTAAAGGATGGACAAGAAACCTGAGGCTCCCGCGCCTCACCACTCGCCTGGAAGTTGGACGCGCGGTTTGTTGTCCACCCTTGAGGGTGTGTCTCCAAGGGATGCACCTGAGCGGAGGACGCACACGTGGTGTGGAGCCTGCACGTGGGGAAGAAGGCGGAGGTTGGGTTGGAATGGTGCCTGAGCTATCGGGATGGGCTTTGTAGAGCGCCGCCATGGCGATGAGCTTCTGGCTGCGCAGACATTGAGTCCCTGTTTGTTTCGTCCCGCATTCCCTGCACGGCTCAAGGTGTGCCTGCATTGGCACCGGGCACGCGGAAGCTAACCCGGTAAAACCCGCGTTCTGCCGCGTCCCGCAGGTACAGCTTCACGACTCCTTCAGTCGTGGCGGTGTACTTGTTTCGATCTGGAGCCGTTTCAGCCGACAAGGAGAACGGCAGCACCCGCCAGCCCAGGTCGGCAAACGTGGGGTTCCCATACACCTCGTATGTGTATCCGGGATAGGTTTGGAGGGTGATTTCATAGCGATCGGCGCTCTGGCCTGCAACGCGCACCCGCCGTCCCGCCAGCGACAGGCCCCCGGCGGCCGGGTAGTTCGGCTCCACCGGAGTGACTCCCGTGACGTAGTCCCAGGAGCCCTGCGTCTCGCCGGTCAAACCGTTGGCTACAGGAGTGAAATTCAGCAGCACCGAAGCCAGCTGCGTGGACGAGACGGAACGAAACACGCCGTCGTTGCTGTTCTGAGTCTGCCACCGCTGGCCCTGCAGATCCCTGGTCTCCTCGTTCCAGCCCGTCTGTGTGGTCACCCTGCGCAACTGCCCGTGCCGGGTCCGACCCGGATACAACCCTGCCTTGATGGTACGAAACTTGAACGCTCCCGAGGATCCGGTGAGGAACTGCCCGAAGCCTGCAAAGTTGGAATCGTGGGAAGGGTTGGGTCCCACTCCGGTGGAGTAGGCATAGTCACCTTCGCGATCTGCATGCCACAGCTCGACCAAGGCACCCCGAACAGGTTCCCCGGCCGTGTTCAATACCCTGCCGGTGAGGGTGGTGATCTCCCCAGCGACCAGTGTCAGTCGATCATCCAGCCGCACCAGATCGTTGTCCTTGTCCAGGGGAATGTCATCCGCCAGTGGATAGTATGGACCCTGGGTGAACCCGGGTGTGGCTGTCAGGGCTTCGGCCAGATAACCTGACAGCGTAAAGCCCGCTGAGGCCAGTGCCATGCTTCGCAGAAAACGACGTCTGCCGACGGGGATGTGGAATAAGCGAGGAGACTTCGATTGGGATGTTTTCATCGGAAGGGGTTGGAGGGGTTCGTGTTTGCGAATGGAGGGTCGACTGGTTTCAAGGCAAGGCTTGAAGTTCCGGCAGCGAGAGAAGGAAGGCTCGTCGCTGGTCAGCAAAAGCTTTCAGAGACATCGGAGCACCGCGTCCCGGGTCGGCCTCCGAGCCCGACGGGCCAATGAGCGAGCTCTCAAACTGTTTCGTTGAGGCGAGTTTGCGGGTGTCCGAACTCACGTGAGGAGCGATGAGCGAATGGTATCGCTCCGCCGCTGTGCCCAGTTGGGACCAGTCGAGCGATTGGCTGGCGATTTGTTTGACATGGGTGAGATAGCGCGTCCTGAGCGCTGGCACTGCCAGCAGTTTTGAGAGGAGGGGCTTGCGTTCATCTTTCTCCGCCACGAGAGGACTCAGCTGTGCTGGACCGTTCGGTGCTGCGACCGGTGGAGCCTCTCCGGGCGGACGCGCATCCCGGTCCTGTCCTCTGCCCCCTCCGCGAGATCCCGGTCCCTCCGGGCGCATGAAGCTTTCGTTGATATCATGCGGAATGATGTGAAAGCGCCCCGACGGATGCCGGTACAGATTGTAGTCACTCGCTCTCGACCAGTAGCCATCCGTGTTCACCAGAACATTCTCCAGCGCAAGAAACCG
>VHDG01000003.1 GCA_016871475.1 Verrucomicrobiota bacterium | reverse complement strand
TCCAGCGCCGACGAAATGACATGTCTCAATGCGGATGAGAGGCTAACGAGGCTTCCCAGCCCGTGCTTGCGGCGGATTGCGCTTTGTCAGCGGCCGGTTGCCCACCCTCCGGAAGCGAGGTGGATCGTGAATCAGTCCTGTCGAAGTCCTTCAGTAAGTGGATGTGACAAAGCGTATCTTGAGGCAAGAGCGGCGGCGCCCAACCCCAGGAGCGCAGCGCTCATTACCAGAGCGGTCAAGAGCGGGACGGGTGTTTGCTTGGTGCGATCCAAAAGCTGCGGGAGGATCGCGATCAGCGCTGCGCCCGCACCGACTCCCAAGCCCAGCAACAGGATCCATGTGTGCTCGACCAGAATGAGAAGTCGAAGTCGTTTCGGACTGAAACCGATGGCTTTCAGCAAAGACAGTTCTCCTCTCCGTTCATAGGCGTTCCTCGCCAACACCACTCCCAGCCCCAGACTGCCCAGCCCCAGCCCCAGGCCGCCGAGCAGCTGGAACGTGCCCAGATACGTGTTTTGAACCGCGTTGAACTGCGCGAGCCGAGCCTCAGCCGATGTCACTTGAAACCCATAGCTGCGCAGCGCGCGGCTCAGCTCAGCGGCCACTTCGGCGGATTTCTCAAGAGGTGCATCAATGAGAAAAAGCTGACGACCCGCCTGGCTGGGAAACAACCGTTCGAACTCCCGCTCATCCAGAATCAGGCTTCCCTGCAAAATCGAGTTGGCTATACCTCCGGACAGCCGCAGCTTCCGAGTCCGACCCTGATCATCTTCGACTTCAATCTCATCGCCGAGCTTTCTACCCATCGCCCACTGTATGGATGCGGAGTCGCCCACCGCGGCGATGAGCCCACCCTCATTCCCCAGCCTCAGCACCTCCCAACCTGAATCGTCAGGAACCCCCTTTGCGAAGGCCGCGAAGGTAAAGGCATCCCGCGACTTCAACGCAGATGAGTCAACCCCGAGAATTCGAGGCCGCTGAGCCCTGTTGAGATTCAGGCAGCTGGCGTCGTCCCCAGCTCGTACACGAAAGCCAACCACGCGCACCCCCTCCATCGCCTGCGATCCCAGCCCCAGGGCCTCTCTGCCCTCTGCTGTATCGAGGTCGCGGGTGATGGGAAGGGATGACTCGGCGATGAATGTGAATCCACCGGTCCCGGAGCTGCGTTGTTGGGCGGCACCATCGCTTTCGAGACGATGCGCCCCAATGCTGACGACCAGGAAACTCCCACAACCCAGGAGAAACACGGCCGCCAGGCTCCGGGAGCGCCGTCTTCCCATACCCCGCATGGCAAGTTCCAAAAAGGCGAGAGAGCGGGCACCAGGGACTCCATCGCGTCCAATCCACCCGGCAGCCAGAGCGAGACCTCCCACCAGCCCGAGGGCTGAAGCGGCAAAAAAGAGGGGAGCATTGGATGACTGCCTGGACCCAAGAAGCCAGAGAGCGATTCCAGCAGACATCAACACTGCGATGGCTCCCAAGAAGCACAGTTGTTTGGCGCGGGTCGCTTTCATTGGGGCCGATGTCTCGCCGGGGCCGGCCTTGAGAAGTTCGCGGGCGGGCCTCCGAAGATGTTTGCGAAGCACCCAGCTGATCGTCAGTCCACACACGACGACAGAAATGACCCATCCAATCACGAGGGTCGCAGGTTCGAGCCGGAAGGACAGGGAACTGGACCCGACCGCGGCGCGCCAGAGAGTTCCCAGAGCCCACATCATGGATTCCGCGTAGAACACCGCTCCCACCAGCCCGACCAAAGCCCCGGACGCCGCGGTCAGAACCCCCTCGCTGAGGAGCACGCGGCGTACGCGTGACGGTGGGAAACCCGTGGCAAGCAGCGTACCGATCTCCACCTGTCGGCGCTCTACTCCGAACTGAAAAAGCAATCCCATCAGAACGATCGCAGCAGCGATCAGAAAGAAACTGAATCCGATGAACAACTGTCCGAAGTCTTGGGCCTGGGATGCTGCGGCCAGGGCCTGTTCCCGTACCGGCTCGAATCTCAAGCCAACCTGTCCAGGATCGAGATTCGACAAGACCGCAGCTCGCACCTGATTGGAAGCATCGATGACAGTCGCTGGTCCTGGAACGGGATATCGAACTGCGGTCAGCGAGCCGAACCGGTTGGACCACATTTGTTGCCCTGCAGGGAGCGTGATGAAGGCCTTGGGCGAACCCCGATGTTTCTTCCAGTAGTCCTCGTCCTTGTTGCGAATCTCGTGAACGAGCTTGAACCCGGCGTCCCAATCCCGAGTGCTCTCTGCCTTCGCAAGCCCGGGAAACTCCGGCATCAGGGTGCGGTCCGAGTGAAGACCCTGCATGGGGACAACACCGCGCACCTTGAACTGCTGGGTCCGCTCGAGGAGCTGGCTGCCTGCATCCAATACATAATAAGTGAGCCGGACCAGATCTCCGGCCTTCACCGACAGATCCTCGGACAGCCAATCCGTGACCATGATTTCATCATCAGCCATTCCCTGAGGTGTCCAGGGGGCTCCAGCAGCCGTGACCATCGAATAGGGTGTGGATCTTGAGCCTGTGCTGATGAGATTGACCAGGTAGGTCAGCACTCCGACGCCTGTCGAGGCGTGATCTGCGGGCAAGGCCGCGATGGGCAGCCTCCAACGATTCGATTGGACGCCCCCAAATGCAGCCATGGCTGCAGGGGGATCCAGAAAGATTCGGCTGCTGATCAGTTCCAAAGCGAGGTTGGGGTCTGATGTGCCGCGGAGGCCAAGTTGTGCATCCGGCAAATCCCACGCATTCCCCATGGCTTCATCCAAAAGCCCGCGTTGCTCAGCGGCAGACAGCTTTCTGACGGGACTGGAGGCGTTCCGGGGAACGAGTTCCGGCATCAACGCCAGATTCGCCCTTCCCTCAAGGCCTGCAAGCCGGCTGAGCTCATCCCATCTCACAAAAGCATTCAGAGAGGGAAGCTGACTGGCTCGAAGCGAGAGATCACCACCCTCGACCGGCTTGAGGATGGAGTGAACCCTCACTCGCATGGCGATGGAATGTTCATCCTGCGGACTGATCACCGCATCCCTGGACAGGGCGCTGGGTTTGTGAATTCGCAAGACAATCTCTTCCCCCAGCTTTGCATTCAACTGTGCCGCCAGGGCTTCGTTGAGTATCGCTCCTCCGGGCGGGATGTCCGTCAGCGACATCCACAGAGCCTGCGCCTGAGATCCGTCCTCCAAACCGGCGGGTTGAGGGAAGAGCGCGGACGAAAGAATACCAAAGACCTGGATGGAGCCTGCAAACGCGGTGTTGTCCTGTTTGGCGCCGGTGCCTGGAAGGTTGAGCAGAATCGAGGGCGGACCGGAAAACTCAAAGTTCATCGGGTCAAAGCCCGGCCTCGTGGGCAGCCATCCACCCAGGCTATGGCCCGCCTCGAACCCCTGGAACAATTCCACCCGGAAGAACCGATCGCCGGAATGGAGCGCGTGGTGAAATCCGAGGAGGCGTTGAAGCCCCAGCTCGCGCAGACTGCCCCGCACCGAGTCGCCAACCATCAACGCCCCTGTGAGGACGGCGGTTCCGATGGCTGCAGCTGCCATGACCCCCAGGTGTGAAGGCCATCGTCTTCTGAGGCTGTTGACTATGAGCGACCAGAGCGTCATGCCACGGGCCTCAACCGTCCAGCCTCCAAAACCAGAATCGAACCCATCTCACGCGCCAGAACCTCTGAATGTGTCACAACCACCAAGGCCGCCTCCTCCTCCTGGTTCAACTCGATCAAGAGACGGCTCAGGCCGAGAGCGGAGTCGCGATCCAGCGCTCCGGTGGGTTCATCTGCAAGAATCAACCTGGGCCGGAGGATGAGGGCACGAACCACGGCGACACGCTGGCTCTCACCTCCCGAGAGCTGAGAGGGCCGGTGGTGTAAACGACCGGAAAGCCCGACGCGATCAAGAAGCCGGGCGGCCCTTTCCTGAACCTCTGGCGGCACCGATGACTGACGCGCGAGCACCGGGGTGAGGATGTTCTCCCACACCGTGCAGTGGCCGAGCAGGTGGTGGGACTGAAACACAAACCCGATCTTTTCGTTTCGCAACGCAGCCAGGGCATCATCCGAGAGCGAACGCAGGGGGCTCCCCTCAAACAGCACCTCGCCGGAATCCGGATGGTCCAAGGCTCCCGCGAGGTTGAGGATAGTGCTCTTTCCGCAACCGGACGGTCCCACGATGGCGGTCCGGCTTCCCGGAGAGACCTCCCAGTCCAGTCTCTCAAGAACTTTTAAGTCAGATCCATCACCCGACTTGAAAGACTTGCACACCTGGCGGAATTGAATGAGCGGATCAGAGTGCATGGACAGAGGGTTGGGGAATGGATGGGCCGAGCTTTGGGTATCGGCCGCCTGGAAACAACCTGTCGCACTCAGCCCTTTTCAATGCAGGCATAGGCATTGTGGTTGTGGATGCTCTCAAAGTTCTCTGCCTCGACGCGGTACCAGGTGACATCCGGGTGGGCGTTAAGCTTGACCGCCACGTTCCGGACCAGATCCTCGACAAACACCGGGTTCTCGTACGCCCGCTCGGTCACCGCCTTCTCATCCTCCCGCTTGAGCAAGGAGTAAAGTTCGCTGCTGGCAGAGGATTCCATGAGCTCAATCAAATCCTCAATCCAGACAATCTTCTCGGATCGAATCTGGACGGTAACCTCTCCACGTTGATTGTGGGCGCCGTACCGGCTGATCGCTTGCGAGCACGGGCACAGGGTCGTCACGGGGGCTTTGACCGTCAGCACGAAGTCTATCTCCTGCCCGGTTGCCGCCGCCTCGAACCGGGCCACGTAATCCATCAGGCCGGTGAGGCCGGACACAGGGGCCTTCTTCTCCAGGAAGAACGGAAACTCCATGGTGAGATGCGACGTGGCCGCGCTCAGCCGTATTTGCATCGCATAGAGAATCTCGGGGATGTTCTCCACGTGCACCACGGATCCGTGTGCATTGAGAACTTCAATGAAGCGACTCATGTGGGTGCCCTTGAACTCCTTGGGCAGATCGACGCAAAGGGAGATCGTCGCAATGGTGTTCTGGAGAGACTTGGCCTTGTCCCTCAATTGGATCGGAAATCGCAGGCCCCTCACCCCGACCTTGTCGATGCGCAGCTCCCGGTGGTCGGGCTCGTTCTGCTTGTCGTGAAGCGGCGTCTTCATGGTGACGTTCTCGGTCGTGGGAGCGGAGACGTGCGGGATCTCTGCGTTCTTGATCATGCGCGAAGATAGCGAGGGATGGATTCCGCGCAAAATAAATCGGGACCCCTAAAGTTTTCCGGAGAGCGGACGATTCATCGGACGTTGAAGTGACCGGGTCGCTGGATTCCCGAAGGACAATCCGGCAAGGGAGAACGGCGGGAGCCCTATACAAAACCCGCCCGCGACAGGATGTCGCGTCTAAACGCCTCTCCACGGGGGCAACAAGGAAGTAGTCTATGGTCATCAATACTAACGTGTCCGCACTCAGCGGCGCACGTCTTCTGTCAGAATCCACCTCGCGTCTTGCCAAGTCTCTCGCGCGACTGTCTTCAGGTTCCAAAATCGTATCTCCTGAGGACGATGCCGCCGGGCTCGCTGTATCGATGCGTTTCGACGCCCAGATCAGCCGGACACAGGCGGCCCGGAACAACATCTCAAACGCCGTCTCGTTCAGCCAGACACAGGACGGCTTCATGAGCAAAGTGGCCAAAGCGCTCGATCGCATGAGCGAGCTGGCCATTCTCTCGTTGGATGTCACCAAGAGCGACAATGATCGGGTCCTCTACAACAACGAGTTCTCCACGCTCTCGAGCTACATCACAAACGTGGCAACAAAGGACTTCAACGGAGTCAGTCTGTTCAGTGCCTCGGCACTGAATGTGACGATCGACAGCGAGGGAGCCCTCTTCAGCATGGCGGGTGTGAACCTGGGAGCCGCCACCTACTCCGGGCTCGGAAGCGCCACCGTCGCCACCTCGGGAGGTGCCTCCAGCGCATTGACCAGCGTCAAGAACGCGATCACCCAGCTGGCATCCGACCGCGCCACGGCAGGCGCCAGCCTCACACGCTTGCAGTTCACGCAGGAGCAACTGTCCGTTCTGCGCGACAACCTCGCCGCCGCGAACAGCCGGATCAAGGACGTGGATGTGGCGGAGGAAAGCACGGATTACGCAAGATCGAACATCCTGGTCCAGTCGGGTACCGCGATGCTGGCGCAGGCGAACTCAGTCCCGCAGTCGGTGCTCAGGTTGATCCAATAATTTGCCGTGGAACAAGCTGCTGCCGGGCAAAGGACGGCCCCGCAACAGTGACGACCCCGGGTCTCGTGCGCAGGATCCCGCGCGCCAGGCCCGGGCCTTTTGATCCTCTAAAGCTTGTCCACAAGCTGCTGCATCCTCTCGGAGTTATCCTGGATCGATTGCACCAGCTTGAACTGCTTCCGGCAACGGTCGAGATTGTGATCCTGCCGATGCACCCGGAAATAATGGTCGCCTTCGAGATAGTCGGTCAGAAAGCGGATGCCGATCGTGAAGGTGATCAAGGCACCCGAGACCACCAGATAGGATCTTTCCTGCGGGGTTAGGAAAGACCTTGTCGCTTCGATGTACCCTCGCACGAGGGGCTCGAACAACTCCATCTCAAGCTCCACTCGATCCAGATAGGTCTCGTCCTCGGCGGTCCGGCTTGTCGTGGTGCGCACCATGTCACCGAAGTCATAAAGCACCATCCCGGGCATGACCGTGTCGAGGTCCACAACACACATGGCCTCCCCAGTTTGAAGGTCCAACATCACGTTGTTGAACTTTGTGTCATTGTGGGTCACACGCTCAGGAATCTCACCTCGAGCGTGGGCATCCAGCAACACATCCACCAGGGGCTCCTGCGCCAAGGCAAACCCAATGGCCCTCGCAGCCAGGCCGGCCCGGTTGCAGGGATCCTCGGCAATGGCTTTTTGCAACCGCAGAAAGCGTTTTCTGGTGTGATGAAAGTCGGGGATCGTGATGGCAAGATCCCGGCTGGAGAGATCGCTCAGCAGGCTCTGGAAATGTCCGAAGGCCAGGGATGCCTGGAAGGCTTGCGCGGGAGTTTCCACGGCTTCATACGTCCTCGCGTTCTCAATGAACACGAAGGTGCGCCAAAAGCGCCCATCCTCATCCACATAAAAAGGCTGCCCATCGCAGCAAGCGATCACCTGCAACGCCCGGCGATCGAGATCCTTCAGCCCTTCCTCCCGCAACCTCTGCCGGATATGCTCCGTCACCTTCACCACGTTCTGCATCAACGGCACCGGCTCCTTGAAGACGCCGGTGTTGATCGTTTGATGGATGTAGCGTTGTGTCAGCCCGGCGTTCCTGTAGGTGACCGCGAAGGTTTCGTTGATGTGCCCGATCTTGACACGGTGAGCCTCAGCCAATTCGCCTTTGATCTCGAACTGGCTGCCGATCTGGCGCAGGCGCTGGAGTTCTTGTGGAGTCATTCTGATGGAAGTCCGTGCGATTAAACACCGTGCCCGACACAGTCGAGGTGCAGGCACCGGCGGAGCCCGGAAACTCTAACGCCCAGGAAGCCCGATGCTCAAGTCAGCCTCATGGGCATGACGACGTACAAGTAGGGTCCGTTGATCTTGAGCACCCCGGGGCTGAGCTCATTGATTAGCTCGATGAACACCTCGTCGTTGGCGATCGCGTTCAGAGGATCAATCAGATAGCCGGGATTGAAGGCCACGCTGATATCAGCCCCCTTGTAATTGATCGCCATGCTTTCCTCCGCATCTCCGATGTCCGGAGAGTTGGCGACAATGGACAGGTTGTTCGTTGTGAAAGTCAGCTTCACCGAGTTCTGCTTCTCGCTGGTCATGATCTCCGTGCGACGCAGAGCATGCATGAACTCCTCCCTGGGAAGCGGAACCCTCTCTTTTGCCTCGCCTGGAATCACCTGGCGATAGTTGGGATAATTCCCTTCGATGAGCTTGGTGATGATCCGGATGTCTCCACCCTTCTCATCGGTGAGCCAGAACAAGGCCTGGTTCTCACCTGAGATGACACGGATGGTGCCTTTTTCCTGAAGAAGCCTTCCCAGCTCGTTCACAGCCTTGCTTGGAACAATGAAGTCCCCCGCCGCACTGTCTCCTGCATCAACCTCCTCCTCGGCGAGCGCGAGTCTGCGTCCATCCGTGGCAACAACAGTCAGCTTTTGATCTCTAAGGCTGAAGAAGAGCCCGTTCAGGACGTAGCGGCTTTCATCGGTCGATGTGGCGAACGATGTTCTTCTCAGGATCGTGCGCAGTTTCTCCTGCGGCATCTCGATCTTTCGCTGATCCTGAAACGTGGGCAGATTTGGAAACTCTTCAGCACCCAGACCCCTGACACGGAAGAGAGAGGCTCCCGAACGAATGCTTGTGACGTTCTTGTCATCGGTCTTGAGCTCGATCTCAGCCGCGCCAAGCTCCCTCGCGATCGTGAATAGTCTCTTCACCGGCAGCGTTGTGGCACCCTGAGTGGAGACTCTCGCGGGCACGGCGCAGGCGATCGTGACATCAAGGTCGGTGGCCGTGAGGGTGAGCAGATCTCCCTCTGTACGAAGCAAAACATTCGAGAGCACCGGGAGTGTAGTGCGGGTGCTGACGACGTTCTGAACAGCCTGCAAACCCGCGAGCAGATGGTCCTTCGCAATACTGAGATTCATGTGTTGCTTAAGAGTAAGATCTTTCTAAGAGGTACAATCTCTTATTATTAAGGGCTGTGAATAAGGGATTGTCTTGAGCCCTGTCAAGGACACCACAACCACTTACATAAATTGATTTCGTGTGAACAACCGGGAAATCCTGTCCAACCAACGTCCCCATCCCGCCATTCCCCGCATAAACGTCTTCTTGTTCCCACCCGGTCCCGCATTTGTTCGCGTTCCGTCTGCAAGTTATTCCCAATACGCCCGCGGACTCGACCGAGCGTCATTGCCTGCTTCGGCGGATTACTTCCGGTAAGGATCGAAGGACGTATTCCGTCTCGTCCACCGTGCTCTCCCTTCCCAGGGACAGGCGAATGAGAGCCTGAGCTCGGGCATCGCTGCAACCCAGGGCCCGGATGACGTGAGATGGCTCCAGCGACCCCGCAGCGCAGGCTGAGCCGCTTGACGCACAAATGCCCAGCAAATCGAGATTGGCCATCAAGGTCATGCTGTCGCTGTCCGCAACTGTGAACGCAATGGTGTTCACCAAGGAGCCGTCCTTGGGTGTATGAATCTGCACCAGCTCCGGATCGAGATCGCCTAATCCGGATCGGATACGGTTTAGCAGTGGCGAAAGGTGAGCTTCATTGAACACAGGAGAAGGAACAAATCTTTCGACTGCCGTGGCCAGGCCCAGGATCGAAGCCCCGTTCTCTGTGCCGGCCCTCCTCTCGTTCTCATGCGCTCCCCCAACCAACAGTGAATGAGGTTGGAAGGGAGACCTGACATACAGCAGCCCGGATCCTTTCGGGCCGTGAAACTTATGGCCGCATACTGAAACCAGATCAGCCTCAAGCTCTCCAATCCCGCACATCTCGCGCTTGCCAAAAACTTGAACGGCGTCCGTGTGAAACAACACGCCTCTCTCCCTGCACACCCGCCCCATCGCCGCGACATCCTGCACGGTTCCAATCTCATTATTCGCAGCCTGGATCGACACAAGCACCGTCGAGGGTAGAATGGACCGAGCAAGATCGTCAGGGTCGATGCGACCCATTGCGTCGCATTGGAGAATGGAGACTTGAAAGCCCTCATGTTCCGCCAGGTAGCTGATCGCGCTGAGGACGGCGTGATGTTCAATAGCTGACGTGATGAGGTGGTTGCCCTTGGGCTTTAACTTTCGAGCCGCCCCAAAGACGGCGAAATTGTTGCTTTCAGTCCCTCCACTCGTGAAAACAAGCTCGCTCGGCTTGCACTTCAGAACTCGCGAAATCCGATCCCGGGCGTCGTCGATGCTTACCCTCGCCTCGCGGCCCACTCGATGAACGCTCGACGCATTTCCATAGCACTTGCCGAACATCGGGAGCATCGATTCAAACACCCCACCGTCCAACGGAGTCGTCGCGTTGTAATCGAAGTAAACCGTCTGTGCGGCCTCTGCTTTCATCACGAGAAACGATCTTCCGTCCAGGGATCAGCGGTATTTGAGTATCCGCGCAATTCCCAGAAACCCAGGATATCGCGATCGATAAAGGTGATCTCCCGGATCCATTTAGCGCCTTTCCAGGCATATCGCTTTGGAAGGATGACGCGAGCCGGACCTCCATGTTCCACCGATAGCGGTTTTCCGTTCCACCGGTGAGCCACCAAGACGTCATCGTCCAGGCAAACATCGAGAGGATTGTTGGTGGAGTAACCGTCGTAGCTTTTGAAAAACACGTGTTTTGCCTCCGGCTTTGGCTTCACCAAGTCTGCGAGCGTGAAGAACGCCACCCCTTGCCAGTGCATATCGAACTGACTCCAGGTGGTCACACAATGGAAGTCACTCGTATCCTCAAACTGGGGGAGTTCGCAGAAGGCATCCCATGTCAGCGTGACCGGGTTCTCCACAAGCCCATGGATTTTCAGTTCCCACTTCGCGAGGTCGACGGTGGGCTGAACACCCAAATCGAGCACAGGGAAATTGGTCACCTGTCTCTGTCCAGGCGGTAGCCGGTCGTTCGACCGGACTTGATGGGGCTCCTTGCCAGCTAGCTTGCGGGCCCACCGCTCCTTACGCGCTATGTAGTCGTCTTTCATCACTCAGCGCTCGAACGAGCACGGGTTTCGAATGGATTCAATGCTCTCAAGCTTCGTTGACTATGGAAAATCAAGGGCGGGCGTCGAGTGGCAATTCCTCGGGGCAGATCTCTTGTCTCCACCCAATCGGAATTCCTCCGGTCGTTGCTGATAGCATCAGCCGCCAGAAATGTGTCGTCTTATGGGCTATCCGTCAGGATAGGTTCCTCTTCAGGCCGAGGCCGGGTTTGGTCCAGTTTCTGAGGTGTGGTGATCCTTTTTTGGGCGGTTTTTCCTCGATAAATCGTGATTTATGCGAGGCGGCATCGGTTTGGCGAGGCGGCATCGGACTTGCAACGCGGTGGAGGTGGGATCAAAAGAAATCCCTTCTCAAACGCCGAGTTGTCGCGAAATTCCGCGCGCCCGGCAACCCAACGCAACTATGAAGTCGTATCCTCAATCAGTACCTTTGTACCCTCGTGCCCACGTCCGGCCATTCTTCCCAAGCTCCGCTGCTGTGCTATTGCCCCTGGCTCTGCTCGGAGGTTTCTCAGCCCGCGCTGCGGTTCCTCATGACTGGATCCATCTCCTCGCTAAACCCAACCCGGGCTTGAATGAGCGCCAGGTTGGGCAACTCGTTTCGGGTGTCGGAGCACGAGAGGTCGGACAGGTTCCCCCTCTCAATGTTAGAATCCTCCAACTTCCTTCCCGGGTTGCAGCCCAGGCCTTGGCCGCTCTCCAGAAGAATCCCCAAATCGAATTTGCAGAGGTCGATGAACTGCTCCCTCCCGGATCATCTCTCTCAGACCCACTCCTTGGTTCTTCATGGCACCTGCACAAAGTTCAGGCGCCTTCCGCCTGGGATGTCTCCTTCGGTTCCGCTTCGGTGACGATCGGTATTGTCGATTCGGGTGTGGACGGAACCCATCCGGACCTCATGCCGAACCTCGTGGCAGGGTGGAATTTTTATAACGGGAACAACATCACCGCGGATCCTGAAGGTCATGGAACCGGAGTCGCCGGAGTAGCTGCTGCGGTGGGGAACAACGGTGCGGGTGGAGCCGGTCTGGCCTGGGGCTGCAAGATCATGCCGCTTCGAGTGGGGGACTCCACGGGTTGGGCCACATTCTCCGCAATGGCTCAGGCCATCACCTATGCGGCCGATCGAGGCGTTCGTGTCGTGAATCTCAGTTACACAGCCTCCGGCAGCTCGACGGTTAACAGTGCTGCCCAGTATCTAATCTCCCGCGGCGGGCTCCTCGTTGTTTCTTCGGGAAATGACGGGACCTTCAACTCGATGTCCGACAATCCCAATTTGTTGACTGTCGGAGCCACCGATGTAAACGACAACCTGGCCTCCTGGTCGAACACGGGCAACCACATTGACCTCGTTGCGCCCGGTGTTGGCATCCAACTCACTGTTCCAGGGGGTTATGCATCCTGGTCAGGAACCTCCTTCTCTTCTCCAATCGTCGTTGGAGTCGCCGCGCTCGTTTTCTCGAGAAACCCGGCGCTGTCCCCGTTCGATGTCATGCAGATCCTGACACAGACCGCCGATGATCGAGGTCCTCTCGGATGGGACTCCCAATTTGGCTGGGGCCGGCTGAATGCCTCCGAGGCAGTGCAAAGTGCTCTCTCGTTTGTACCCACGGATGGCACCCCTCCATCCGTTCAACTCACTGCGCCAGCCGCAGGATCCGCCGTCTCCGGCGTGGTGAGCGTGTCAGGCTCCGCTTCGGACAATATCGGGGTCACGCTCACCAGCCTGTTCATCGATGGGATACTTGTGGCCTCCACTTCAGGGCTCCCCCCGACCTTTCAGTGGAACACACTGAATTCCGCTGATGGATCTCACACGCTGCAACTGAAATCCTATGACGCAGCCGGTAATACCGGGTTGTCTTCGGCAAGGACCGTCTCTTTGCAGAATACACCCGACACGGTTTCACCCACGGTGGCTTTTACTGCTCCCGTTGCTGGCGCCAAGGTTTCTCGATCCTTGAAGGCTACCCTTCAAGTGTCCGACAACCGCGCGGTGGTGAGAACCGAGCTTTGGGTGAACAACAAATTAGTCGCGACCACCACCGCTGTTCCGGCGTCCTTTCAGCTCAACACCAGCAAATGGTCGGCGGGCAGTCACGTGCTAACCGGACGGGCTTTTGATGCCGCGGGCAACATGGGCCTCGCTTCGGTCACGGTGCTGAAGTAGCTCTTGAATTTTTTTCCCTCTGCACCATCTATATGCACGTCCGGTCGCCGGCGATGTGCTGGCACCGCGACGGTCATATATGGATACCATGCTGGCGTTTTACACCTTTAGTATCTGGGACTTGCTGATGATACCCGGTTTGCTTCTGGGCCTTTATGCCCAGTTCAAGCTCCGCTCTGTTTACGGCCGTTACCTCGAGGTGGGGGCCGAATCACGCCTCAGCGGGGCTGACGCCGCGCGTCGCATTCTCGATAGCTCCGGGCTGCGCCAAATGCCCATTCACGAAACACCAGGCCAGCTGTCGGACCACTATGATCCGATCAAGAAAGCCTTGTTCCTATCCTCCGACAATTTCCACGGTCGTTCTTTATCGGCCTTGGGCGTTGCTGCACACGAGGCCGGTCACGCCCTTCAGCACAAGGCAGCCTACGCCCCTCTGAACCTGAGGATGGCCATGGTTCCGGTTGTGAACATCGCCAGCACGGGCGCAATGACCGCCTTCTTCATCGGGATGTTGCTCATGAGTATGCAGGCGGTGAGTCCGAAGATGGGTTCCACGATCATGGGGATTGGCATCGGGCTGTTTGCCATCATGACCTTCTTTCAGCTGGTCACGCTGCCCGTCGAGTTTGACGCCAGCCGGCGTGCGAAAGTGGAGCTCTTGAGGTTGGGCTTGATCTCTCAGCGCGAGTCGGGGGCGGTCACCAAGGTATTGGGGGCTGCGGCGATGACCTACGTCGCTGCGATGGTTGCTTCCGCCTTGGAACTGCTTCGGTTGGTCATGATCGCCCGCGGCATGAGCCGGGATGACCGGGCCTGAACCGCTCTGGAATCCAGGCAGCAGCTTCCCTTGCTTCACCCGTCAGGCAAACCACTCGTGGTCTGATCGGTCCACGGCAAAAAAACAGCGGAACGACTGGAGGCCCGGCAGCCGCTTGCCCGGATTCATTTTGCAGCTGCCCAACAACCTGTCGTTCCGCTTAAAACACGCTCACCGTATCCAAACTCAGAGAGCTGCCACACCAATGCTGGAGTTGTGCCAAGGTTGAGAGGGGCTTCAAGACGCCAAACAGACGGTAAAACGCCCTTTATCCGGCCAGTTCTTGTGCGATGAAGGGTGCTGGGGCTGTGCCATGGGTGGCTACCCCCAATGGATGATTGGGAGAGTGGGTGAAGACGCCAAGCGGGAGCGCGAACTCCCTTGCCCCGCACCTATGCCTCCTCTGGCCAGAAAGCCGCTGCTTAAAATCCGCGTCAGGAAAACCAAGTCTCGGACGGGTGATCGAAGAATTACTCAAGCCTGACCTCCCCTGCGCGGCTCTGTCGCGAACACGCCTCGCACTGCTACTCAATCTGCCGTTGGAATCTGGTGCCGGCCTGCCTGGTTCGCTGCGCTGGCACCGGTGGACCCAGCAAGCGATCGTGTTCCTGCAACACGTAGCGATCGGTCATTCCAGCGATATAATCACAGACCGCCCGATGCCAGCCGATGCGCCGGGCACGCGCATGCACAAGCTCGTCCAGTTCGTCGCGATGAGTGAATAGATACCGGAACAAATTCCTGAGCATTCGGACCGCGCGCAGGTTGGGCTGATGCACCACAGGATTATAGTAGAGCTCCGAGTAAAGGTAGTCCCGCAGCTCCAGGTTGAGCTCGCGGCGCTTGGCACTGTATCGAACCATCGGCTTCGCCTGCCTGCGCACATCGTCAGCACACTCGACCGCCGCCTCCTCAAGGTTGCGAAGGGTCGTGGAGACCACATCCTTCACCTGACTGTCGATCAAGCATCGAATCGTGAAGTACCGCCTGCATTCATCGGGCAATTCGCCGTGTTCATCCCTGACCTCGGCTGCGGCTTTTCGCCAGATTCGTACATGACGGTTTAGATGCGATTCGGACAGCAGCCCCCAGTCAAGTCCATCGTCAAGGTCATGGCTGTAATACGCGATCTCGTCGGCCAGGTTCGCGGCCTGTGCCTCCAGCGACGGGTTTCTGTGTTCGAAATTCAACCGGGCTCCGCGACGTGCCTGGGCCAGTTCGTGCTTTGCCAGGCCTTCCCGGGTTTCCCAGGTGAGATTCAGCCCGGGAAAAGCGGGATACTTCTGCTCCAGCTCCTCGACGATTCGAAGACTATGCCGGTTATGTTCGAACCCTCCCTTGCCGCGCATCAGTTCATTGAGCGCCTCCTCTCCCTTGTGACCGAACGGCGCGTGCCCCAGGTCGTGTGCCAAGGCAATCGTTTCGGTGAGGTCCTCGTTGATTCGAAGCGCGCGCGCGATGTTCCGCGAGATCCCCGCCACTTCCATCGTGTGGGTCAGTCGCGTGCGCAGATGGTCGCCTGTCCCGTTGAGAAAAACCTGGGTCTTGTACTCCAACCTTCGAAAAGCCCTCGAATGAATCACGCGGTCGCGGTCGCGCTGAAAGTGCGTGCGCCACTCAGGAGGGGGCTCCGCGTGGTCCCGGCCCCGTGTCTCTGCGCTGAACTGCGCCCAGGAGGCCAGCGAGCTTCTCTCCCGACCCTCCAGTTCCTCCCGGGTGCAAGGCCTCAGCTTGCTTTTGCCGCTTGTAGTCACTGGCCTTGTCGGCTCGCGGGCAGGTCGGACGGCGACACTCCACGAAGTTCAAAAAGCCGGCGGATTGTGTCCTCGATCAGATTGTTGGGACACGACGCACCCGCCGTCACTCCGATCACCACTTTGCCCGAGGGCAGCCAGCCGGTGGTTTCGACCTCCTGCTTCAGGTGCAGATCATAGTGGACGATCAGCTCGGTGCTCACCATCTTCGCGGCATTCTTGATAAAATAGGTTGGAAGCTTCTCCTCGCCCATCTCGGCCAGATGCGACGTGTTCGACGAGTTGTAGCCACCGATGACAACGAGCAGATCCGGCGGTTCGGCCAGAAGCTTCTCAAGCGCATCCTGACGATCCTGGGTGGCTCCGCAGATGGTGTCGAAGAACCGGAAATGTGACTCCACTTTCTCCCTGCCAAACTTGGCTTCCATGGTCGTGCGAAAGCGTCTCTGAACCTCCTCGGTTTCGCCCCTCAGCATGGTTGTTTGATTGGCCACCCCAACCGCGCTCAGATGAATATCCGGATCAAACCCGGGTGAATACGCCCCCCTGAATTTGTCCAGGAATTCCTCACGGCTGCCCCCGTTGAGAATGTAGGAGCAGACATAGTCCGTCTCAGCCAGGTTGAAAACGACAAGGTAATGCCCGCCCGTCTGCGCTGTCGCCTGGCTGCTCGTCGCCAGGGTTTCCTCGTGCCACGCCTTCCCGTGAATAATGCTCGTGACGCTTTCCCTGGAGTACTGACGCACGCGCTTCCAAACGCTCATGACGTCGCCACATGTCGTATCCACAAATGCACACCCCCGACTCTCCAGCTTGCGCCGCGTCGCGACCTCGGTGCCGAAGGCCGGGATGATGACAATATCCTCAGGCCTCAGCCTTGCGATCTCCTCATCGGTGGGGCGGCTGGAGATCGTCACGATGCCCATGCGGCGGATCTGATCGTTCACCTCAGGGTTATGAATGATTTCGCCGAGCAGGAAGATGCTTCGATCGGGGTAGGCGCGACGCGCTGCGTATGCGAGGTCGATGGCGCGTTCGACGCCGTAGCAAAAGCCGAACTCCTTCGCCAGGCGGATGGTGAGATCGCCGATGGTCACGACTCCGCCAGCCGCACGCATTCTCTCAACCAGCTCGCTCCTGTAGTGCGCGACAACCTGGGCCTGAACAGCGGACATGATGTCGGGTCTGCGGAGGTTAATTTTCTGCGGTGCTGCCGGAGCTGGAGTTGACATGACGCCGCGGAATGTAGCAACCCACCGCCTGGCATCAATGACTAAGCCTCTTGTTTCCCAAAGGTTCATTCTCGATGTTGACTGGCTTTATCGCGGCGAGCTCTGCATATTGCGCGCCGACTTTGCCCAGCTCTCCGGCCAAAGGTTTGAAATGTGCCGATTCGCGGATCCAGAGCAACGCTACACAGCGGTGGTCCGCTCATGGAAAAGCCTCTCAAACCCAAACGCGTCGGACAGTTGGCCCAAAAACATGTTTGTATTTCCTAAAAAGTATGACGTTATCGTTATCGGTGCTGGGCATGCCGGTGTGGAAGCGGCTTTGGCATCGAGTCGGATAGGATGCGAGACCCTCCTGCTCACGATCAACCTCGACACTATCGGCCAGATGTCCTGTAACCCAGCCATTGGCGGGTTGGCCAAAGGACACTTAGCGAGGGAGATCGATGCCCTCGGCGGCGAGATGGGCAAAGCGACAGACATGACGGGTATCCAATTCCGGATGCTCAACACCAAGAAGGGTCCCTCCGTTTGGGCCCCGCGAGCTCAGTGCGACAAGAAAGCCTATCAGTTTCGACTCAAGTGGATTTGCGAACGACAGGAACGCTTGGATTGCAAGCAGGGTCAGATCGCAACATTGCTTCACCGTGACGGCCGAGTTTGCGGGGTCCAAACGACGCTCGATGTGCAGTACTCGGCCGAATGCGTTGTCGTCACCACCGGCACCTTTTTGCGGGGCCTTATGCACATCGGGTCCAATCAGCAATCAGGCGGGCGCGCGGGTGAATCCGCCGCAATGGGACTGAGCGGCTCACTCAAAGAACTGGGGTTGGAACTCGGCCGTCTCAAGACAGGAACTCCACCCCGACTCCTGAAAAGAAGCATCGACTTTGACAAGACCGAGCGCCAACCGGGCGATGAACCCATTCCCTACTTCAGCTACTGGAAAGACGATTTGTTCCACGTGGAACATTCGGGCGTGGCGAGATCTGATATCGGGCATTCACATGGGAAGTATCCCCCGGGTTCGATGTTGGATCGCCTGAACGGTCAGATGGATTGTTTCATCACCTACACCTCCGCTGAGACGGCCTCGATCATCAAACGGAACCTTCATAAGTCCCCGATGTATTCGGGTGTGATTGAAGGGGTGGGGCCCCGGTATTGCCCTTCGATTGAGGACAAGATCGTCAAGTTCGCAGAGAAAGAGAGGCATCAGATTTTTCTCGAGCCCGAAGGAGCTTCGACGGACGAGTTCTACGTCAATGGATTCTCCACGAGCTTACCTTTCGAGCTCCAGGTGGAGATGGTGCGGACGATCGTTGGTTGCGAGCGTGCCGAAATCCTTCGACCTGCTTACGCGGTGGAGTACGACTTTGCTTTCCCTATCCAGCTTCTGCCATCCCTTGAAACCAAGGTCTGCCGCAATCTATTTCTCGGGGGCCAGATCAACGGTACCAGCGGCTATGAGGAAGCCGGGGCTCAGGGTCTCATGGCAGGAATCAATGCAGCTCGTCGAGTCCAGGGGAAACCCTCCGTGGTTCTTGGACGGGATCAAGCCTACATCGGGGTTCTTATCGACGACCTGGTCACGAAGGGGACCATCGAGCCTTACCGGATGTTTACCAGCCGGGCTGAATACCGGCTGCTCCTGCGACAAGACAACGCGGATCTCCGACTCAGTGGTCTTGGCCGCGAGATCGGTCTGCTGCCTACGCGGAACCATCAACGGCTCCTGGCCAAGAAGCAGCTCATCGAGCTCGAGGTCCGGCGCTTGGCCGAGACAAGGGAAGGGGGTATGCCGCTGTCAAAGATCCTTTGCCGGCCTGAAATGACTTATCGGGATTTGCCAGGCCGCAACCACGAACTACCCCCTGAGGTGGCCGAACAGGTCGAAATCTCGGTGAAGTATGAGTCCTATATCGCCCGACAGCTGGAGGAGGTTTCAAGATTCCGGAGCTTGGAGGACAAGCAGATTCCGGACTGGATCGACTACGAGAAAGTCGCGAGCTTGAGAAAGGAGGCGCGACAGAAACTCTCCAAGGGCCGCCCGCAGACCATCGGCCAGGCAAGTCGGATGAGCGGCGTCACACCGGCCGATGTGAGCTTGCTCCTGGTCCATCTCAAGAAATCTGCCAGCGAGTACGCCCCTTTCGTCGAAGCAGCGAGAACGGATGATCGCCCTATCGACACCGGATCCGAGGACCACGAAGACCCTCCCAATGCCCACAACACTTGCTGCGGGGATCTTTAACCTGCAAACCGGAGTTGAGCGTGGAGGGTCGTCGAGATCCGCGAAGGTTTCGATCAGGATGGCTCGGGACGAATGGCCGGTCGTCCGTGAGGTGACACACCGAGATTCCACTAAACCCTGAAACCAGCGATGGACGCACCACCGATTGCGGGGAGGATACAGAGGAAGAGGGAACAGCCAGACCTGTTTTCTTTTTGTGTGTTCCGCGTTTGCCTTGGCTTCCACTCCTTTTCGTTTCTTCTCTGTCACGGCAGCGACCATTCCCGGAACTGCCTAACTCCACGAAACTTACGGAAAGCCGAGAGGTTTTTGAGAAGTTAAAAAGATGTATAAAATATTGGCTATAAGACTCTTACGATGATATCAGAGACGAACAAGATCTTGGTTATCCGCGGTGGGGCGATCGGCGATTTTATCCTGACCCTGCCCGTGCTTTCGGCGCTCCGAGCGCACTTTCCTACATCGCGTCTCGCGGTTTTAGGTTACCCAAGAATTGCTTCGATGGCGCAGGCCGGAGGATTGGCGGATGAAATTCGGAGTATCGAGGAGCGACCTCTGGCTCAGTTCTTCGCACGGAACGGCAGTTTAGATCCGGGCTTTTCAACCTGGTTTCAAGGTTTCGCTATCGTTATTTCTTACTTGTACGACCCAGATGAGCTTTTTAGCACGAACGTGCGTAGATCGCTGCGAGGGCAATTCATAGCAGGCCCGCATCGACCTCCAACGGGTCTGACGCGGCACATGTCCGATGTGCTGCTCGAACCTTTGCAAAGGCTCGCCGTCTTTGATCCGGATCCCATACCTCGTCTGGTGTTGCCCAGCGGTTGCCTTTGTCCGGAGCAGATGGATCTGCTCGATTGGGTTCGGAGGACGCAGCCTTTGGCTGTGCATCCTGGGAGTGGAAGCGATGAGAAGAATTGGCCGGAGCTCAGGTGGTGTAAGTTTTTGAAGAGGTGGGAACGTTCTGAGGATTCGCCACTGCTCCTGATTGGAGGTGAGGCTGAAGCAGAGCGTTTGTCGAGATTGATGGGGCAGCTCTCACCAACCCGACATCGCCTTGCCCGCAATCTTCCTTTGCCTTTCCTGGGGCAACTGCTCGGAAGGTGCCGTGCCTTCGTGGGGCATGATTCCGGTATCACACACCTGGCCGCGTCTGTTGGTGTACCCGTGACGGCGTTATGGGGTCGGACGTCTGCGGAAACCTGGCGCCCTCGTCATCCGCAAACGCGGCTCATCGAATGCGGCTCGAAGTTGGCCGAGCTTGAAGTCGCAATCGTAATGGAGAAGGTTCGTGCGATGCTCAGCCATTTCTGACTTCACCGGTTTCTAGATTGATTCCCGGTGCGAAGTTCACTATTGGGTTCGCATGTCGATCTTCCACGGGCTTTGTGCACTTGGGCCGAAGGCTGCCCTCGCTAACGCCGGGCTTCTCGCCGCGGTTGCTCTGCTGACTGTCCTCTCAGCTTCAGCAGGGAATCCCTCCGAGCAAGGCTTCAAAATCAAGAAAGTCCTGACCCACTACCTCGATACCAACGGGCTTCACACCGTTTCACCCAGCCTTTTGGAACGGGATTCCTATCAGGCGAGTCTTCGCAAGAATCCCGAGTTGCGCGGAGGACTGCGTTTCGACGTTCTCTGTGGAGCCTTGCCGCCAGGTGGAGGTCTCACCCTTCGTCTCGAGGCTCAAGGGTCTCACAACGAGGCCCCCACAACCTTGCGCTTGGAGAAAGCTCTGGATTCCAAAGCCAGGTTCCAGCGATGGCAGCGTCTCGAAGTTCGAGCACAGGATTATTCATCCTTTGGCGAACTGATTTCCTGGCGCGCGACTCTGTGGCGGGGAGAAACCCTTTTGGCTCAACAAAAATCCTTTCTATGGTGAGGACCTTCGCCTCCCGATCCCGTCATCGTCAGAACCTGCGGCTCGGGTTCCAATGGGCGTGCCCATGCCCGCCTTGCTGCCGCTCTGTGTGCTCGCCCACAGCCCATGCCCTCCAATAGACTCATCATATGAGATCGATGACCGGCCATGGATGGAGTGAGCAAGCTTGCGATGGATTCAATATCTCGGTGGAAGTGAGCTCGGTGAATCGCAAACAGGCGGAGGTGGTCGCCACACTGCCGCGTGAACTCGATGTGCTCGAATCACTCATCCGCGCCGAGGTGCTCAGGAAAGTCGCTCGTGGACGCGTCTCTGTGCGCGTGAATCTCCATGTCCAGGTGGGGAGGGAGGCGGGCCAGGTTGCGATCAACTCCGCGCTGGCCAAGGCTTACGCGAGCGAACTCCAGAAGCTTGTCGACGAGCTCAAGCTTCAGGGAGGGGTAACGCTCGACACCCTGCTGAGGGCGCCCGGAGTTCTCCAGTCCGCGCGCGAACTCGACGATGCCGAGTCTTTCTGGCCCCCCGTCCAGAAGGCTTTGAACGTGGCACTCGACACGCTCGCGGCCATGAGAGAACGGGAGGGAGAGCATCTTCTCAAGGATCTGTCAGGACGCGTGGATGCCCTCCGCCATGCTGTTCTTCGCATCAAGAAGCTCGTGCCTCTCACCCAGGAGAAATACCGCAGGAGTCTGCTTGAACGGATCCAGGCCGCCGGCCTGGATCCCTCGCAGGCGGATCCGGAAAGAATCGCGAAGGAAGTTGTCTTCTTCGCAGATCGTTCAGATGTCTCCGAGGAGCTTTCGCGGCTGGATGCTCACTTCGCCCAGTTCGATGCAATCGTGGCCCAGGATGTTCCCGTGGGGAGAACTCTGGATTTCCTCTCGCAGGAGATGAATCGAGAGATCAACACCCTTGGGGCGAAAGCCAACGACAGCCAGATCTCCCAGGATGTGGTGGTTTTGAAATCAGAGCTGGAGAAGTTTCGGGAGCAGGTGCAGAACGTGGAGTAGGTTGACCATGAAGCCTGCCGCGCCAGCCGAACATCGGATGCCCCTGCTGGTGGCTCTTTCTGCTCCGTCCGGTGCAGGGAAAACCACTTTGGGACAGGAGCTCCTGGGATGGCGGCCTAACTTTACCAGGGTGGTGACCTGCACCACACGCGCGCCCCGGGAGGGAGAGGTGAATGGGGAGGCCTATCACTTTCTGTCCCATGCCGAGTTCGAACAACGCATCGCCCAAGGCGATTTTCTGGAGCACGCACTGGTTTACAGCCAACGCTATGGGACGTTGAGATCCGATGTGATCCGAATGTTGAGGTCTGGCCGCGATGTTCTGCTGACTCTCGATGTTCAGGGAGTGCAGTCGATTCAGCGGCTGGCTTCCTCGGATCCCGAGTTGAAACGTTCACTCGTGACCGTCTTCCTCACCCCTCCGGGGATCTCGGAGCTCGAACGTCGATTGGCCAAACGGGGTCAAAACAATGCGGACGACCTCGAACGTCGCCTGGCGGAAGCCCGGCGTGAAATCGGCTGTTGGGCAGATTTCGATTACTTGATTGTCAGCGCGTCCATTCAAGAAGACGCGAGACGCATGCTCGCCATCGTGGACGCCGAGTCCATCAGGTCGAATCGCATGTCGCCGCCAACTCTATGAGCCATCCGAAAGTCATCGTCCTGGGAGTCACAGGTTCCATCGCCGCATACAAGGCAGCCGATCTGGCCAGCCTGCTGGTCAAAGCGGGCTGCAAGCTACGGGTCGTGATGACT
>VHDG01000002.1 GCA_016871475.1 Verrucomicrobiota bacterium | reverse complement strand
ACTCGATATGACAAATGACTACGTGGTCCGCAATCGACTTGAACGTCTGTAGGAAGCTGCGCGTCAGAATTTCCTGACCCTCGCGATTATTATGAAGAACATCATGAGCCCGTCTCGAAGGAGCATCCTCCATTGTTTGTCATCCGGTCGCCTGCGCAGTGCGTGGATTCTTTGTGCTCATCTGATGTTTGTCAGTTGGGCCGGCGTGGTCGGTGCTGCTGCGAATCTTCCTTTCGAGTTCCGGGCGGGCGACCGTGTGATGCTGTTGGGGGATACGTTTCTGGAACTGGAGGGCTCTCGGGGGTTCATCGAACATCGGATCACGGCCGCCCACCCCGGTCTGGCTCTCACATTCCGGAATCTCAGCTGGAGCGCCGATCTCCCGACCGGTGAGTCCAGGGCCAGTTTCGATTGGCATCGTGGGGATGTGCATTTCCGGACCAATCTTCTGGGGCAGATCCAGGCGGTGAAGCCGACTGTAGCTCTGATTGGCTACGGCATGGCCGCATCGTTCGGTGGGCCGTCGGGGCTTGCCAAGTTCGAATCGGACCTCGATCTCTTGATCGAAGGCATTCAGGCCCAATCAAAGCCCGCCGGCGTTCGCCTCGTGCTTCTAAGTCCGATCCGTCATGAAGACCTCGGCGCTCCGTTACCCCCTCCCGGACCCCACAATCAGGACCTGAAAGCCTACGCTCATGCCGTTGGCCGTGTGGCGACGAAACGCGGCGCTCGCTTTGTGGATCTGTTTACGGCCACCGCAACGGGCGGGCTCTACACCGACAACGGCATCCATCCGAGCGCTGAGGGACATCGAAAGCTGGCTGAAGTGATCGCGGGTGCGTTGGGACTCGACAACACTTCGGCCCACCTCGAAGTCCAGGCAGGATTCGAGGGAACCATGAGTCCCAAAGGAGCACAGATAAGTACAGTGAAGAGGTCGAACGGCAAACTGGAGTTTCAAGCGAGGCTCGAACGGTTGCCGGCACCCGCTGCGGGTGATGACCCTGGCGGGTTTGTTTTTCTGAAGACACCCGGGCTGACCTCCGGCGATTTCTCCGTGACCATGGACGGAGAGGTGATTTTTGGCGGCGACCAGAATCTGTTGCAACAGGGCGTCATGTTGGGTTCAGGCCCTCTGTGGCATCAATCAGAGCAGTTGCTGCAGGTGATCCTGAAGAAAAACGAGCTGTTCTTTCATCGATGGCGTCCGCAGAACAGCACCTACCTTTTCCTGTTTCGGAAACATGAGCAGGGGCGCAACGCTGCTGAAATTCCGCAGTTCGATCCGCTCATCGAAGAGGAGGAGAAGAGGATTGCTGAGCTGAGGATCCCGAAAGAGCACACGTTTGGAGTGTCTCGCTCCGCTTCACCCGGGGATCGCCCGAAGCCGGAACTGAGGCCTGGCAAGACATCGAAGCCGAGGCCTCAGCCTGCACAGCCTCAAGCCCATCCTTCGTTCACCGTCGCTGAGGGGCTGGAGGTCCGGCTTTTTGCCGAAAACCCCCTCCTCTACAAGCCCATCCACATGAACTTCGACGAGAAGGGCCGCTTGTTCGTGGCGAGCTCATCGGTCTATCCGCAGATCAAGCCCGGACAGGAAGCGGAGGACTCGATTGTCATGCTCGAAGACACGGATGGGGATGGTGTGGCCGACCGCGCATCAAATTTTGCCGAAGGCTTGCTGACTCCCACGGGAGTCGCGGCTGGCAACGGAGGGATCTACGTCGGACAAAGCACAGAGCTTCTACACTTAAAGGATACTGACGGTGATGGCCGTGCGGATGTCCGGAAGACCGTTCTCTCGGGCTTTGGGACTGAGGACACCCACCATATCATTCACACGCTTCACTGGGGCATGGACGGTTTGCTCTACATGAACCAGTCGATTTACATCCATACCCACACTGAAACGCCGAACGGCGTCGTGAGGCTGAACAGCGGCGGCATCCTCAACCTCCGGCCATCGACCTTGGAAATGGGGGTTTACATGAAAGGCCTCGTGAACACCTGGGGTCACCAGTTTGATCTCTATGGCCAGTCTTTCGCGACGGACGGTGCAGGTATTGAAGGCATTAACTACATCGTTCCCCAAGCCATGTACCTCACTTACGCAGGCGCGCGGCGTATCCTGGGCAGCGTCAGCCCGGGAAATTATCCGAAGTTCTGTGGCTTTGAGATCCTCCACAGCCCTCTCTTTCCCGACGATTGGCAGGGGAGCATGATCACGTGCGATTTCCGGGCCCACCGTATCGTCCGGTTTTCCTCGCAAGAACAGGGCTCCGCCTACGCCACTCAGGAGATGCCTGAGATCGTGCGTACCCAAAGCGCCGAGTTTCGACCGATCGACGTCAAGATGGGGCCCGATGGTGCTCTCTACATCGCAGATTGGTCCAACCCCATCATCCAGCATGGTGAAGTGGATTTTCGTGATCCGCGGCGTGACAAGGAACACGGCCGGATCTGGCGTGTCGCTCCGAAGTCCAGTCCGGCCATGCCGAAACGAGACTTATCCGCCGCGAGCTCTGAGGAGCTGCTCGGGCTTCTGTTGGGGGCATCCAGCTTTCATCGTGAGAAAGCAAGACGCGTGCTCGTCGAGCGAGGCCCCTCGGTGTTGCCCGCCGTCGGTGACTGGATCCGTCGACAAAGCGACGAACGTGCGCTTCTGGAAGGCCTGTGGCTGCATCAAGGCCTCGACCATGTGGACGTGGGTCTTCTTGAGAGGTTGCTGGAAGCCAGGGATGGCAGAGTGCGGGCGGGGGCGGTCCGGGTGTTGTCTGCTTGGAAGCACCGGATCCATCCAGGTTTGGCGGCTCAGGGCGAGGAACGTGCATTCCGTTTCAAACCGGCCTCGACGTTGTCCGCTGCCGAACTATCACGGCCTCTCGAACTTCTGGCCCGCCGAATCAAGGACAGCCATCCCCGGGTTCGTTTGGAGACCCTCAGGGCACTCGCGAAACTTCCCAGCGCGAGATCGGCTGAGCTCGCGCTTTCGGCAATGGACATGCCGTTGGACAAACATCTGGAGTATGCTCTCTGGCTGACGGTTAACGATCTGGCGGATCCGTGGCTTAAGGCTCTCAAGTCCGGTGAGTGGAAGTCGGAAGGTCGGGAGAAGCAGCTGGAATTCGGGCTGAATGCCATCGAACCCCGGGCGGCAGGACAAGTCATCGCGGAGATTCTGGAGAAACAGCCGCTGGCGCGGGACGGCTCAGGCAGTTTGATCGAGATTGTGGGGCAGTCAGGGGGAAGGGCTGAGCTCGCCAAACTATTTGATCAGGTAATCGCTGGAGGGTTTTCCGACGCCGCCTTGACACGGAGTCTTCAGGCCCTTGCGCAGGCTGCCCGACTTCGCAAAGCGCTTCCTAACGGGGACCTGGCAAGAATCGAAACGTTGCTCCAGCACCCAAGTCCTTCCGTTGCCGAAGCAGCCATCCGGCTTTCCGGCGCCTGGAAACGTCACTCGCCTCGGTTTGCTGAACTCGCTCAGAAAGCTGCCGGGGGACAACTAGCCGCCACTACTGAGGCGGCTTTGATCGAAGCCTTGCGTGAGATGGGTGGCAAAAGCGGGGTGGAGACTCTGCTGCCTCTTACGGCAACCGCAGTGCCCGCTGCTTCCCGCCACGCCGCCATCGGCGCGCTCGCGGCGATCAACCTCTCCGCGGCCATCCCGCCCGCCATCCAGAGCATTCTGAGCATTCAGACCGAGGAGGAAGGACATCGGCTGATGAGATCCCTGCTCTCCATCCAGGGAGGGGCAGGCGCGCTCACCAAGGCGCTGCCGAAATCTGGAATCCCTGTTCCTGCGGCCAAGGGCGGTTTGCGCGCCGCGCGGGAGAGTGGGCGTAGCGAACCAGATCTGGTGCTCGCCTTGACTCGAGGGGCCGATCTCTCAGAGGGGGAAGCGTCGCTTTCCGATGCCGAGCTTAAACATCTCGCCGTTGAGGCGGCTTCCAAAGGCGACCCGGCTCGTGGCGAGATGATCTATCGGCGTTCCCAGCTCGCGTGTGTCTCCTGCCATGCTATCGGGGGAGCAGGAGGCAAGGTGGGTCCTGACATGACCAGCATCGGAGCCAGCGCTCCCATGGACTATCTGATCGAGTCCCTGTGGTTTCCGAATCGCAAGGTGAAGGAGGGTTATCACTCCTTGATCATCGATACGAAGGACGGTCAGGAATTGAGCGGAATCCTCGTGTCGGAGTCTCCTGAGCAGCTGGTGCTCCGCAACACTCTGGGTGGTGAATTTGCCGTGGCGAAGAACAACATCGATCGTCGGGCCACGGGCGGGTCTTTGATGCCTGCGGGTCTGATCGATGGGCTCTCGGCCCAGGAACGGCTGGACCTGTTCCGCTTTCTGTCCGAGCTCGGCAGGCCCGGGCCCTATGATGCCTCGCAGGGCTCCGTGGCGCGAGCTTGGAAAATCCGGCCGGGAACCCACCAGGACGAGCAGTTCGGAATGGAGAAGGTGCTGTCGCTGCCTCTCAACGCCGAGGGTTGGATTCCTGTTTTTTCTCTCGTGGACGGTCGCCTCCCGGCACAGGAGATGGATCCTGCAAAGTCGGTGTTCAAGTACCTGGGGCTGACATCGGTTTATGTCGCGACCAAGGTTCAGACTGCCCTGGCCGGCCCCCTCCGTCTCACTCTTGAAGGTGTGGGTGACGCATCGATCTGGATCAACGGCAAGCCTGCCGGGGGTGGCCGAGAAGCTTTGTTGGAGGTGGGAGCGGGTGTTCATACCGTTCTGGTGAGGCTGGATCCCAAGGCGTTTCCTCAGCACCTCAGAGTTCAGGCAACCAATGGCACATTTGTGAATCCATGACGCCAGGAGTGTTCATCGCCAGGCTCGAGCTCTGCCTGCTCATCGCGGGTTGCGTCCTGTCACCCTCCATCGCTGCCGAACCCCCGACAGCCGCTCCGGGTGTCCGCCGGGCAGTGGAGCCTTCGCGACAAAAGGAATCCGACTGGCAGGATCGTCGATGGCAGCAGTCCGAGCTGGGATCCTTCCTTGCCAGCACGCTCACGCCTCCGAATGGTGCTATCGCGAAAGGTCTTTCCGTTCGCGTTGGGGCTCGGGGCGAGGCGGCAGTGGGCTATGACACGGCTGCGCCCAATCTTCGCGTGGCCTGGACTTCCGGCTTTCTTGAGTTTCCCACCCACCGATACGGGATCAACGGAGCTCCACAGCCCGCGGGGCCCGTGAGCCTTGTCGCACCCGCCTCTGGCGGATGGCACGGGGCGAACGCCCACTACACCGGGCTCTCTGTTCACAAGGACCGGGTGATTCTCAAATATCGGGTGAACGGTACTCGCCTTTGGGAATCGCCCTGGATCCACAAGGTCGCGACCAACATTTTGTTCACACGCACGTTCGAAGCTGAAGGAATCGCCCGGCCCATCCTCCTGGACCTGGTTGAGGGCGAACTAGCAACACCCGTCGCATCCGACCGAATCGGGGAATACTCGGTGGCGGTCATGCGAGCAGGGCAGACAGCCTGGATGGCCGCTGTTCGAGGCGGGGCGAGGATCGGGACGAATGTCGTGTCGAGGAACGTTCTCACCCTCGAGCTGCCCGTTTCCACCAAGATCCAGCAATCGCACTGTTTCCTCTGGTCGGGACCCGTTGATCTGTTGCCCGCCATCCGGGAGGCTGCCCTCAAGGCTCCCACGGAAGATCCGCTCGGGGATCTGGCTGAGCCAACAGGCGGGCGATGGCCGGCCATCGAGACCAAGGGTGAGTTGGGGACGGGCACGCAGGCTTATGTCATCGATACCCTTCAGGTTCCCCACGACAATCCGTGGAAGGCGTTGATGTTTCTCAGTGGGATAGACTTTCTTCCGAACGGCGATGCCGCGGTGTGCACGTTGCATGGAGACGTTTGGACGGTCAGTGGCATCGATGCGAAGCTCGAGAAACTCACGTGGCGAAGGTTTGCGACCGGGCTCTTCCAACCGTTGGGGCTTCGAGTGGTCAAGGGCGTGGTTCATGTCTTGGGGCGTGACCAGATCACAGCGCTCCACGATCGGAACCGCGACGGGGAGGCGGACGATTACGTCAACTTTAGCAACCTCATCCAAACATCCACGGGAGGCCATGACTACGTCGCCGCTTTGGAGACCGATGCCGCTGGCAACTTCTACTACGTGGATCCGATCGGTGCTCACAAGATCGCAGCGGATGGAAAGCAACGCACCGTGATCGCCACAGGCTGGCGAAACCCCAACGGGATGTCTGTGGGGCCCGATGGAACCATCACTGTGACTCCGCAGGAAGGAGACTGGACGCCCTCCTCCCAGATCTCTGAGGTGCGTTACGGGGGCTATCACGGGTTTGGCGGTCCGCAGGAGGGACATCCGAATCCGCTGGGCTACGATCCACCTCTCTGTTGGATTCCACATTCGGTGGACAATTCGACGGGCAGCCAGGTGTGGTCGCCCCGGGAGGGGTGGGGGCCTTTGAGCGGGCAGCTTCTGAGCCTGTCCTTTGGCCGATGTTCCCTGGCTTTGATATTTCGTGACAAGGTGAAGGGCTATCCTCAGGGGGGAATCGTGCCGCTCAAAGGGAAGTTCCTGTCTGGCGTCATGCGGGGGGCTTTTCGAGCTTACGATCGCCAGCTCTACGTGGTTGGGTCACGAGGTTGGCAGACCGCTGCGGTCCAGGACGGATGTCTTCAGCGCATGCGTTACACGGGAGCGAACCACTATGACCTGCTCGAGATGACAGCCCATCGCTACGGCCTGCGACTGGTTTTTGGTGACCGTTTGGAGAAATCCGCTGCTGAGGACGTCGGAAGCTGGGGCCTGGAGCAGTGGAATTACAAGTACGCCAGGGAATATGGCTCCAAGGAATGGTCCGTGAAGGATCCCACGAAGATGGGGCGTGACAAGTTGGAGGTCACATCAGCCACGTTGATGGATGATGAACGAACAGTTGTGCTGGCGCTTCCCGAGATTCAGCCTGTGATGCAGATGCGGGTTCGATACAACCTGAATGCAAAGGATGGGATAATCTTCACCGGCGAGGCTTACTCCACCATCCACGCGCTCCGCTAGCCTCTCCGTCAACCTTCGATCCAGCCTGGCTGCTTCGAAGTTAATTCCTTCCCGAGATGTTGGACGTTTGCTTCAGGAACCCAATCAGGTCCGCCAGCTCCTGCCGAGTGAGGGTTTCCTCAAAACCCTGGGGCATCATTGACAGCGGGGAGAGCCTCCTGGCTTCGATGTTCGACCGCGAGATGGTCTCTTCGGCGCCCAGGCTTGCACGGAGCGTGATCTCCGACGGAGTTTCTGAAACCAGAAGACCTGTGATCAGCCGTCCATCCAGGGTCTCCACCGCGTAGCTTTCAAATCCCGGGTGGATTTCCGCATCCGGCACGAGGATATGAAGCAGCAAGGCTTCTCCAGGCTGGTTGCGAAGGCCGGTGAGATCTGGACCCACCTTCGCTCCCTCCCCGTAGTGTTGATGACATGACAGGCAGGCTTTGCGGAAGACGTCCCGACCACGCTCCACATCCGCAGCCAGTTGGAGAACGTCCTTGTGTTGCTCGTAAACTTTTCGACGATCGGCTCCGCCCACCGACTCGAACAGCTTCTGGGCACGCTCTCTCAGGGATGGGTCAGTCAGGCTTTTCAGCCTGTTTCGCTTGTCGGGTTGGATCAGCCAGGTGGGGATCGCTCCCGACTCGAGCTTCGACAGGAGCACCGGAGCATGCCTTGGTTGTGTGGTCAGGGCTGTGATCACCATATCCCGGACTGTCGGGGGGTAGGAGGGCCAGTGTTCGGAGGAGGTCAGAAGCTCGGCTGCTGACTCATCATTGAGCCCTCCCAGAGCCGCTGCAGCCTCCCTCTGAACTTCAATCGCTTCTCTGTCATCCAGGAGAGCTTCCAGCGCCTGCCGGCTTTCAGGGTTGTCGAACTCTCCCAGCACGGAAGCCGCCCCCGCCTTTAGGGTCGAATGGGTCGTGCCTCTTGCCAGCTGGATCGACCCTGCTCGCAGTTGTTCGAGCCCGGCGCTGAGTTCAAGCTGTCGTCCGGTCTCGGTGTTGGAAAGCGCATCGAGGGGAGATTTGTCGTTTCCAAACCCACGACTCCTGAGGCCTGTGGCAATTCCCCTCACAAAGTCCGGGAGCCAGACGGGATGAGCGTTTCCCCGGCTGAGCATCGCCTTCAGAGCCAGGGCCGCCTTGCTCTCTGTCGGGGTGGCTCCGATGGAATGGCCCAGTTCCCGGAGCAGCGGCTTCAGGTTCGTGTCTGTCAGGGATGCATCTGCACCGAGCCTCATTGCGAGCGTGTGATTGAGTCTGGCGTGGCTCAGGATGGCTGTGCGTAACCATCGATCCGAAGCGTCCTGGCTCGATCTGTTCACCAGGATTCTCAGGATGTCACGATCCGCATCCCGGACTTTTGCAAGGGTCAATAACGCTTGAAATCGCACCCGCGGATCGGGGTCCTCCGCCAAGTCCAGGCAGCGGGATCGGATTGCTTCATGGTCGGAGATGTCCGGATTGACCAGGAGGTCATCCATCCAAAGCACCGCCTGTTCACGGACCCCGGCCGCAGGGTCGCGGGTCGGGTCCCATCCAAGATCTTGCGGCAAGCGACCCCCCATGATCCGCAGGAGCTGGGTCACCCCGCTTCTCACCCACGCTCCCGATGCCTCCTTGCCGGCCTTGACCAGTTCCGTGCGCAAACTTGCCACCCAGGAGGAGTTCCGCCGGTCCTCAGCGGAAAGCCCAAACCAGAATTCAATCACACGGCGTCGTGCGCTTTCTCTGACCCACGGGTTGCGTGAACGCAGGTCGCGGACAGCCTCCGCAACCGCCATGCCGTCGTTTTTCCAGACCCGAACCCCGGCTTCCGTCAGGGCTTCCTTGTCCTTGAAGCGCCAGATCCTGCCCATGTATCTGCCCGACTCGAAATCGAGCCTCTTGCGGGCATCGTCTGGAACGCGGTCAGGATGATCGATTGTTTTTCGATACATATCCGCGACGTAGAGGAAGCCATCCGGACCTGTGCACAGGAAGACCGGGTGATGCCAGGAATCGGTGCTGGTGACGAACTCCTGGGTCTCAGACGCTCTTCGGCTGCGAAAGGATGCCCCATTGGGAGTGATGAGCTGGCGCTGGATCAGCGCCTGGGCCGGCTCGCAGATAAACCAGTTGCCTTGGCGTTCGCCTCCGAGACCCAGGCTGAGGTTGTAATGGATCCCGCAAGCCGACGTAAACGTGCCTGCCTGGAGTTGGCTCATGAGCTCGGGGGAAAAGCCTGACGTCGTCAGATCCTCTGCGGCGGGCAGCACCTTCGCCTCGGCCCCGGTCGGCGAGACATCCTGCACTACCTCACGGAACGGCATCGCTGGATTCGAATCCCAGGACCGTCGGTGAGTGACCGCATGCATGAGCGGGTTCCGGCTGCTGACGATGAAGCGTCGTCCGAAGGGATCGAAGGCAAGTCCGAACTGGCCATTCCCACCGATGGCCTCGGCGGCGGATCCGTCCGGCCGGAACCGGAAATCCCCGTCCTTCAAATCCACCGAGGCCAGCGAGGGCCATTTCGGCGATGTGATGGTGCCGCCACTCCAGCCTCTTGAGAGATAGATCCAGCCATCGGGCCCCAAGGTGGGGTAGCAGGCGCGGAGTTGGGGGGTCGAATGGGTATCAAACCCGGTGAACCAGATCTCGCGGATGTCCGCTCTGCCATCGTTGTCGGCATCCTTGAGGTAGAGGAGGTCCGGGGAACAAGAAACCAGGACCCCTCCCTGCCACCACATCAAACCGTTGGGGAAGGTGAGGCCTTCAGCGAACTCTGTCCGCCTGTCGAAAACTCCATCCCCGTCCGAATCCTGAAGGCGCGCGATGCGGCCCAATGGCATCTGCCCGGGCGGTGGACCGGAGGGATAGCCGCGGTTCTCTGCTACAAACAGATGACCTTGATCATTGAAGGCGAGGGCCGACGGGCTTTGTACCAGAGGTTCCCAGGCTACACATTTGGCTTCGATTCCTGGTTCAAGTTTGAAGGCGGCCGTCGCTTCCTTGGGGGAAAGGGGTCCGGTAGGGAGTCCGCCGTGGGCATTGAGAACCCCGACCCCGGCCAGCATGATCCAGGCGCGTGGCAGCATGGCGGGCCCGGGCTTGCAGACGGGAAGGAGACTAAGCTCCGTTGTTGCCAATGGCTTCCACAGGACAACCTTCCATGGCTTCCTTGCACTGCTTCTCCTCGTCTTCACTCTCCGGCTGCTTATAGACGAAGGAGAAGCCACCGTCGTCATCGCGCTTGAAATTGCTCGGCGCGGTTTCACGGCACAGATCACAGTCGATGCACTGATTGTCCACGAAGAACTTGCCTTCGATGTTCTGAGAGTAGCGGTTTGCAATATCTGCCATAGAAGTTTCTTTCGGCGGCAAAAATCTTGTGTTGAGGCTGTCAAAGTCAAGCGCATTACCGAGTTTGCAGACTAAGCTTGGCCATGCATCTCTGGTTTTGTTACACCCAGACCCGTGCGAACCGACCTTCTGAAGTCCGCCAGACGAATTGTTGTAAAGCTGGGAACCGGTGTTTTGACCGATAGCCAGAAGCGCCCTGAACTGCCGCAGATGCGCCAGCTCGTCGCGCAGGTGGCAGGTCTGCGCAAGCAGGGCCGGGAAGTGGTCATCATCACCTCCGGGGCTGTGGGATCCGGAATGGGCGAGTTGGGCTTGGGCCAACGTCCCGCCGATCTGGCCACGCTCCAGGCCTGCGCCGCCGTGGGGCAGAGCCAGTTGATGGCGACCTATGAGAAGCTGTTCAAGAGGCATAAGCTAAGCGTAGCTCAGGTGCTTCTGACCCATGAAGACCTGGAGGACCACACCCGACATTTCAATGCGCGCGCCACACTGAAGCGGCTCTTGGAGCTGGGCGTGATCCCGATCATCAATGAGAACGACGCAGTTTCGACGACCGAGCTCAAATTCGGTGACAACGATCGGCTGAGTGCGCTCACCGCTACTTTGCTCAGTGCCGATCTGTTGTTCATTCTTACGACGGTTGACGGAGTGATCGATCATTTCGGCGAGCCAGATGCACGCAGGATTCCGTTGATCGAGTGCATTACCCAATCCGTGGAAAACCTTGCGGGTGGGACCCAAAGCGCCACCGCTGTAGGTGGGATGAAGACAAAGATTATCGCGGCAAGAATCGCTGTCCGAGCCGGTATCCCCCTGGTCATCGCCTCGGGAAGGAATACCCGGGTCTTGAAGGATGTCATTTCAGGCAAGGACGAGGGCACACTTTTCCTTCCGGACAAGCGCGGGTTGACCGCCCGTCAGCGTTGGATCGCATTTTTCAACCGCCCGGCGGGGAAGTTGGAAGTGGATCAGGGTGCCAAACAGGCGTTGCTGGATCGTCCCACCAGTCTTCTGCTGGCCGGAGTAAAGAGGGTCGGAGACTTCTCCAAGGGGGACGTTGTGAGCGTTTGTGATGCCAAGGGGAAGGAATTTGCCCGTGGGGTGGTCCGGCATTCAGGCTCGGATATCCGAGCCCGGCAGGTCTCGCACCCGGTCATCATTCACAGGGATCACCTCGTGGTGCTTTAACAGGTTCCCTGAGGATCTGCATTGCTCAGAACCTGAAGGCGTTATAAACAAGCCCCGGGCAGCGATGGATTCTAGGATCTTCCGGGACTGCCGACTACATCGCTATGAGTGAAGTGTTGGTTATCGGTCATCGGAATCCGGACACGGACGCCATCTGTTCCGCCATCGGTTATGCGGACTACAAGCGACGCACCGGCATGCCCGAAGCTATCGCGGCTCGTTGCGGTGATACCAATGATCGTATTGACTTCGTCCTCCACACCTTCGGTATTCCGGCTCCCAAGTTCGTTCCTGACGTTGCACCCAAGGTCAAGGACGTCATGGCCACCAATGTGGTGAGCGTGCCGTTGGAAGCAACCGCCGCCGAGGCCATGGCCATCATGGAGGTGAACAATATCCGGGTGCTTCCTGTGATGAACTCCGATGGCAGCTGCGCCGGGCTGATGTCCGTGTTCAAACTCAACAAGTTTTTCTTCCCCGTCAAAAATCGGCTCTTTGATTCACGGCAGGTCCGAGCCTCGGTCCGCAACGTTGCAGAAACCCTTTCGGCGCGCGTGCTGGTTGGCAAGGACCTGGACGATGAGGAGGAAATGACCTTGATGGTGGGTGCCATGGATCGTGAGTCGTTTCTGAAGCGTCTCAACCAGACTCCGCGTGAAAGGCTCATGGTTCTGGTCGGAGACCGCCTCGATATTCAGGATGTCGCCATTCGCGAAAAGGTCCGGGCCGTGGTCGTCACAGGCGATCTTCCTGTGTCGGGATCCATGGAGGACTATGCCCGCAAGAATGAGGTCACACTCCTGGTTTCGCCGCACGACTCCGTCACTTCCGCCATGCTGTGCCGCGCTGCCATCAGCGTCCGGCACATGATGCACGAGAAGCTCCTCTTCCTGTTCGAGGACGATCCTTTGGAGAAGACGGCCCGGCGGGCGATGGCGTCCAACTTTCTCGGGTTTCCCGTTCTGAATGCCCAGCACATGATGACTGGGTTTTTGTCCAAGACGGATTTTCTCAAGAAGATCGACCGACGGTTGATTCTCGTGGATCACAATGAGTTGAGCCAGGCCGTCCCAGGGGCCGAGGACATGGAGATCATCGAGGTTATTGACCACCATCGCATCGGCACCCTCGCCACCCAGCAGCCCATCCTGTTCCGTAACGAGCCGGTGGGCTCAACCAGCACGATCGTGGCGGATTGCTTCTTCCGGGACGGGATTGAGATGACACCGTCCATCGCCGGGTTGCTCCTGGCTGGATTGGTCAGCGATACATTGAACCTCACCTCTCCCACGACTGCGGAGAAGGATCGGACGATTCTTCCCAAGCTGGAAAAGATCAGCGGAGTGAACGCAAAGCAGTTTACCGAGCGGCTTTTTGCCTCGGGATCGGTGCTGGTATCAAAAGCGGCAGATCAAGCGGTCACAGCCGACTGCAAGGAATACCGCGAACATGGCCGGATCTTCAGTGTCGCGCAGATCGAGGAGATCGGGTTCGATCAGTTTTGGAAACGGAAACTCGAGGTCATCCAGTCCGTCAGCGAGTATCAGCTTAACAAGCGCTACTTTTTTGCCGCGCTCCTGGTGACGGATGTCGATATGCAGACTTCTCTACTGATTGTCTCCGGCTCCAAGGACTTGCGCGGCGAGATCGACTACAACCAGGTCGATCAGTATCCCGAGCTGGACAGCTCCATCTATGAGCTGCCTGGAATTGTCTCCCGGAAGAAGCAACTTTTGCCTTATCTCACACATTGCCTGAAAAAGCTGGAAGCCTGAACATCTCCAAAACCATCATCTAGAAAATGAAATTCATCCTGACCACGCATAACGTCACGCTGACAAAGGCCATTGAAGATCACATCCTCATTCGGATCGACAAGCTCGAGCATCTGGATCGTTGGTCCGTGGATGCACGCGTGTCGCTCGAGCATGACCATACGCGCAATCCTGCGAAGGCATTCACGTGTTCGATTCGGTTGGGTGTTCGGGGGCCAGACCTCTTTGCAGAGGATTCAGAAGCGGATCTGTACGCGGCGATCGATAAGGCCACCAAGAAGGTGGAGCAGCAGATCCGCAAACGTCACAACAAGCACAAGGCTCGCAAGCACACTGACGCTTCTCGCAGCAAGAGAGCACGTCAGGAGTCTGACCTGTAACCTGACGTCCCTCGTTGCGCGAACCTGAGTCACCGATACCGCACGGTTCCTTGGTCTCACCATGCTGATCCGAGCTCGAGCCATGTATCCTGTCTCCGGTCCACCGGTGGAGGATGCAGGCTTGTGGATCGAGGGTGGCAACATTCTTGATTGCGGGCCCTTTGCTGACGTTCATCAGCGGTCGGGTGGATCCCCGCTCGACCTGGGTGAGGTGATCGTGATGCCTGGCTGGGTCAATGCACATTGCCATCTCGATTACACAGGATTTGCGCGGCAGATCCCCCCGCCTTCCAGCTTCACATCCTGGATTCAACAGCTCATCGCTCTGAAGGCAGGCTGGGGTTACACAGAGTTTGCTGAGTCCTGGCTGCTTGGCCTGCGTCAATTGATCGACACGGGTGTGACTTCCCTCGGAAATATCGAAGCAGTTCCTGAGTTGCTTCCGGATACGCTCCCTCTCAGCCGGATCCGGATCAGCAGTTTCCTGGAGATCATCACCCTGAGAAACCGGTGGCCCGCCGGGGAAGCCGCCTCGATGGCCGAACTTGCCATAGAACGCGCAAGCTCCAGCCTGCATCGCAGTGGTCTTGCCCCCCATGCGCCCTACACCACGACCCAGGAACTGATCCAGCAATGCGCCAGCATCGCACGTCGCCGGGAGTGGCGGTGGACGCTTCATCTCGCCGAGTCCAGTGAGGAGCAGAGTCTTTTTCTCCATCAGAGCGGTCCGCTCTACGACTGGCTCAGGAAGCAGCGGGATATGTCTGACACAGGAAAAGGGTCTGCGGTGCAGTGGTTGCTGGACACCGGTTGCCTGGGCCCTGAGCTGGTCCTCGCCCATGTGAATGTGGTTTCACACCCGGAAGCCAAACAACTCGCTGAGGCTGGAAGTCACGTGGTTCATTGCCCGCGCAGCCACGAATACTTCCAGCACCCAACCTTTCCGTTGGATATGTTGACCCGGGCGGGAGTGAACATTGCATTGGGGACCGACAGCCTCGCCAGTGTCATTGCCAGACGCGGCGTCACCCCGACTCTCGACATGTTCGCTGAAGCCAGAGCCTTGAGTGATGCTCACCCGGCCGTATCCCCCGAGCGGATTATCAGCATGGGCACAGCGCAGGGCGCGGCTGCGCTCGGATATGGCACTCAGGTTGGATCCTTGCGGGCAGGGAGTTTCGCCGATCTCGCCGTCATCCCTTGGAACGGCCCGGTCAAGGACAGCGCAGATGCCATTCTGTCTCATTCGGGACCAGTGGCGGGCTGCATGGCCGCCGGGAACTGGCTGCGAGGTCCCATCGCGGCATGAGTGGTTCCGAGCCAAGAGTTGTCTGGATTACCGGCGCGGCTGGCGGTCTCGGGACAAACCTGATGGGCGTTTTTCAGGAAGCTGGATGGAACGTGGCAGGGACGACATTTCGTACGCCTCTGGATGCGGGCTCGCTCCCGCGCGGGGTCTACACGTGTTGCGTGGATGTCTCAGACCCCAAGTCAGTGAAAACGGGTTACACGTCGATCCAGAATCGGTTTGGAAGAGTGGACGCCTTGATTCACGCAGCTGGCCTTGTGGAGGATGCTCTTCTTCTCAAGATGAGCGAGAAGGAGTGGCAAAGGGTGGTGGACGTCAATTTACGTGGGGCTTTCCTGTGCAGCCGGGAAGTGATCGCAGGTATGCAGTCACAAGGAGGGGGCAGCATCATTTTCGTGTCGAGTTTTTCTGCGCTTTGCGGGCACGTCGGACAAGCGAACTATGCGGCCGCGAAGGCCGGCTTGATCGGATTGGCGCAGTCTCTCGCCCGCGAGCTGGGCGCAGGAAACATTCGTGTGAATGTGATCCTTCCTGGCCTGCTCCGAACCGCCATGACTCAGGCCCTTTCAGACTCCAACTTCCAGGCCTTGGCGCTCTCGAACTGTCTGGGCCGTCACAACGACCCTGCTGAAGTGGCCCGCTTCGTCTGTTTCCTCGCTGGCATGATGAATGTGTCAGGGCAGGTGTTTAACCTCGACAGCCGAATCTCTCGGACTGCCACCTGACCCGCTTTCTTGGGCTCCTGCGATTTCCTCCAGTGCGTCAACCCCGTGTCCCTACCGGTGCTGGGCTATTCAGGTTCGAGAGCCGGACTCTCACCAGTAAGTCATTCAAGGACGCACGCGTCTCGTCGCTGGGCAATTCCGGCAGGGAACTGGCGTCGTGTGCGGCCTGCAATGCGCCGCGCAGCCGCTGGTATTCAGTCTCGTGAAACGCCACGTCAGCATCCGCCAACGTTGTGTTCTCGCCCTTGGTCTTGCGGTCGATGAGTTCCGCGATGTATGGCAAGCGCGCCTCCTGGTTTAACGTCACGAGATTCGCCTCGACCACGCCGGTACGCATGAGGTGAATGCCCGTCAAGAGCACGCGATAGACATACAGCAGCGGTTTCACCCGACGCGGTGATTCCTTCAGAAACAACTTCCACTGCGTCTCCGCGAATCCGAAGTAATGATGCGAGTGGTGCTTCGTGATCACGCCCTCCGGAGCGTTCGTCGCTGACCTGGCGCGTCTGGTCTGGCAAATCGCCTTCAATTCCTCGTGCTCGGGCGTGGTGAGCACGATGAGCGGTGAGAACAGCTGTTCCAGCACATACCCGTTCTTTTTGAGCAAGAGACTGAAGAACTTTTTCGCGTCATGGCTCACGATGTCCATTTCGAGGCCTTCAATGACGCGTGAGTCCTCAAGTGTTTCATCTCGCACTTCCAGACCCACAACTCGATCGACCGGCAGCACATGCGCACCCCTGAGATCAAAATCGGAGTCCGGGGACGGGAATCCGTAGAGATGCGCCCCGCTGATGGTAGCGAAGAGCAACGGATGCGGCTGCGCCGCGACGATGCGATTGAGCCTTGGATCGATGATCATCCTCACACGCCTTTCAGTTTCCGAATTGAGTTTCCCAGATTGCGCCGTGCATTGGCCTCATACCTTGCTGCGAAAAGGTCCGTCGTGTAGATGCGTCTGCGGTCCAGGAAACGCTGGAGAATCTCCGCACGCTTGGGTTTGAACACCATCCCGGGCACCCAACGATATTCCTCTCGAATCTGCGCTTCATACTCCGAGAAGCGAGCCTCGTCCTTGCCGAGGATGCTCAGGTCCACATCCACCAGCAGACCGGCATCGGGGCCAGCCTCGATGCTGTGAGACTTCGTCGCCATCACCAACCTGCCCACTGTTGCGGCAAGCTTGGATTGTCCTTCACCTTCGAGGCAGTTCACCGCCATCGCCGCGCTGCGCTCCTCGTTGTCGCCGGCCTTGGGATCGTAAACGGCATCGTGAAACCACAACGCCAACTCAACCGCCGCCGGGTCTTGGGCGAGGTGCCTCGCGTTGTCGAACTCCGCCAGACATTCCGCGATGTGCTGCTGGTTGTGATAGTGCCGCTGGGGCTCGGCGTAAGCTGCCGTCAATTTCTCGTACCAAGCCGGAGCATCGCCACCAAGACCGGCAGCCTGCCACAATTGGAGCCAACGATCCTGTTCAGGCCAGTTCATGCTCGTAGCTTGATGAGATAGTCAGCGGGTCAAAGTGGATTGGAGCGTGCCATGTCCCGCCGCGCTTTGATGAGGAATCGATTCGCTGCCTCGTAGTCCGGCCGTTCGGGCAGTTTGGTTTCGGCCAGGGCGCGTTCGAAGTCGTGGTAGAGTTCCTTGCGCCAGGCGTCCACTTCGGCCCACGGCAGTTCGCCGCGCTTGACGGCGAGCAGGCGGTCGCGATGGGTCTCCACACGCACGGGCACCCGGCATTCCCTCAAGGTTGCCGCACCGGTCAGCAGCAGGCGCAGCAGGTGCATGGCGTGCTTCCAACGGACCTCACCATGATTACGGATATCCTGCTCAATCTTCTTGAACTGGCTCATCGCGTAGCCGTTAAAGGTCTGGAAAATCATCTGGCTCAGGAAGACATCGCGCATGGCCAATAACTCTGCGCCGAGCGGCGTGACTTTCTCGACCAGCGGCGAGTAGAGGCACTCGAGGATATTCGGATTGGCCTTGAGCGCCATGGTGAGGAATTTCTGCAGCTCCCAGTAACAGCTCTGCGCGGCGTTGTCCTCAAACTGCTCGGGTGCGCCGAACAGAGACCATTGAAGGTCAGCGGGCGCGAGGTAAATGCCGCGGCGGTCTGTGTCCGAGGCGTCGGTATCGAGTCCATACGCGCGCGAGCCCACGACACAGCGGTAGAGGATGAAGGATTCAAGGTCAAAGCCGTGGTCCGCCACCTCCACGGGAGCGCCATTGTCTGAGTTGGCTGACGCCGGGTCGGAGACCGACTTTCCGGTCGTGCGCGGTCCGAGGCGGTCTTTGAAATGTTTCAGGACATCGAGCTGGTCCCGGGCGAGTGCAGCTTCGAAGCCGTCCGGAAAGCGCACGAGGAATTTTTCGCCTTCCACCGCCGGCGTGCGCGTAACGACGCCTACCGCACCGCGCGGATGCACGAGTGAATCGTTCGTGCCGCGCACTTCCACGAGTGAAACCACCTGGGTTCCGGCGAAGATGTTGTTCGGCTGGTGCGACATTCCAGGGCGCGCGTATTGATCACAGGCCGCACCTTGGCCAGTGCCGGATGGAGACCTGAATCTGGAGAGGTCCGGTGTTCGAGCAGGCTCTGCTGGATGGCCACCTGCGGTGCGTTCAGAAACCTACGCAGGAACCGGAGTTTTTTTGACCGTCTCTTCGATCGTGGCTCGGGCAGAAGCGCCTGAGAAACGAGCTTGCTGGTCCATGACGAGACGATGTGCAAGGACCGGAATCGCCAGCTCCTGCACATGATCCGGGGTGACAAAGGAACTTCCATCAAAGGCTGCAATGGCTTGCGCGGCCTTCATCAGCGCGATCGAGGCTCTGGGACTTGCTCCCAGTTGCACTCCGGGCGCTCCACGCGTCGATGCCGCAAGCTTTACAATGTAGTGCTTCACCTCTTCGCTGATCCGTATGGCTCGGATTTCCTCCCGCATTCGGTCCACCTCCGCCTCGGTGAGACATGCGTCAAGGTTGTCGAGAGGATGACCTTTTTCCTGGGCTGTGAGAATCGCCACTTCTTCGTCTTCCGGCACATAGCCCAGGCTGAATTGCATTGCGAACCGATCCATTTGAGCCTCTGGCAAGGGATAGGTGCCGCGAAACTCCACAGGGTTCTCCGTGGCGATCACGAAGAAGAGGCTTGGGAGCGGACGTCTTTCGCCTTCGACGGTCACCTGACCCTCAGCCATGGCTTCCAGCAAAGCAGACTGGGTTCTTGGAGAGGCACGATTGATCTCATCCGCGAGCAGAATGTTGGTGAATACCGGGCCTTCGTGAAATCTGAACTCCTGATCGCGTTGGTTGTAAATCGAGACTCCCAGCACATCAGAAGGGAGGAGATCAGGTGTGAACTGAACCCTCCGGAAGCGTGTGCTGATGGACCTTGCAAGCGCTTTGGCGAGGGTGGTTTTTCCTGTTCCTGGATAATCCTCCAGCAACACATGGCCTCCGGTGAGCATCGCTGCCATCAGCTTGCGGATCGACCCCTCCTGGCTGCGCATCACCTTCCCGATATGAGCCGCCACTCTCGTGAAATTTTCTGCGGTTGAACGAGGGGTTGTCACGATTTGTGAATCATCCATTGGCTATTAGACACGACCTGGGACTCATCGTTCCGGCCATTCGTTTTGAGCTCTTTGACGCAAGGCGTGGTCGGCCAGCACCAGCGCCGTCATGGCTTCAACCATGGGCACCGCTCGAGGAAGCACACACGGGTCGTGACGTCCACGGCCACGCAGGCGGGTGTTCCTGAGCCGGACATCCACGGTGTCTTGCTCGTGCATGACGGTGGCGACGGGCTTGAAGGCGACCCGGAAATAGATTGTCTCGCCGTTGGAGATCCCCCCTTGCACCCCTCCAGAACGGTTGGTGACTGTTCTGACCTTGCCTGCCCGCATGCGAAAGGCGTCGTTATGTTCCCGGCCGGTCAGTGCAATTCCATCAAATCCGCTTCCGATTTCGAAGCCCTTGGAGGCCGGGAGACTGAGCATTCCCTTGGCGAGGTCGGCTTCGAGGCGGTCGAATACGGGAGCTCCCCAGCCTGGAGGGACACCTCTCGCAATGCCTTCCACGATGCCACCCACGCTGTCCCCGGCCTTGCGCATGGACTCGATCAGTCGAATCATGCGGCGTGCTGCGGAGGCGTCGGGGCAACGAACGATGTTGGACTCCACATCGGAGAAGCAAACCTTGGTGTGATCGATGCGGGCTTTGATTCCCTGGACTTGCTGAACCCAGGCGAGGATCTCGACTCCGAAGCGTTCGCGCAGGAGCTTCTTGGCGACGGCACCGGCGGCAACGCGTCCGATGGTTTCGCGGGCACTGCTCCGGCCTCCTCCCTGCCAGTTTCGGAACCCGTATTTGGCGAAGTAGGTATAGTCCGCATGGGAGGGACGAAATTTTTCGGCCATTTCGCTATATGCCTCGGGGCGGGCATCCTCATTGCGAACCATCATGGAGATGGGGGTGCCGAGGGTTTTTCCTGCGAAGGTGCCCGAGAGGATGGAGACGGTATCGGATTCCTTGCGGGGCGTGACAATCCTGGACTGGCCTGGGCGGCGGCGGTCGAGATCCGGTTGGATGTCGGCTTCAGACAAATGGAGCAGGGGAGGGCAGCCATCGAGGACGACGCCGACGCCTCCGCCGTGGGATTCGCCCCAGGTGGTGATGCGGAACAAGGTGCCGAAGGAATTCGCCATGGGGTGGATGTTGGGCGAGGCCTTTACCTCATTTCAAGTGAGGAGTTGGATGCAGGAACACACTTGCCAACGAGGATACCGCCCGGCAGGCTGCACGCGTTTATCATGACTATGATGCGCATCGCAATCCTCGCAGCGGCAGCCTTGGTGTTCGCGGGCTGCTCCAACACACGGATCACCAACCTGACGCCGTCCCAGCAGCCCCGGAACGACACCGGCATCTATCCTGTTGAGGTGGAGCTGACTTCCAACCAACAGAGCATGCAGCATCACACCATCAACCCCACCGTGGTGGTGGGCGACAAGACGTATCCGATGCGCCGGACTCTCAAGACACAGTATCGTTGGGAGGCGGCGATCCCGGTGGCCCGCACGCAGAACGAAGTCACCTATCATTTCAAGTTCGACTACAGCTACAACCGGTTCGGCGCGCCCGGACGTGACAGCAAGCTTTCATCGCCCTACCAGCTTCGCATCGAGTGACATCCCCAACGGTGTCACACCCTCCGTCAGCACCCCTTTGAAATAATCGATATTTGACATGCACGATTTCCATTACAGCGGCTCCGAGCTTTTCTGCGAGGCTGTAGCCATTCGTTCTCTGGTGGAGAAGTACGGCACCCCGCTCTATGTGTATTCGCAGAGCACACTGACGGATCATTTCCAGAAGCTGGATCGCTCATTGTCAACGCTCGATCACATGGTGTGTTACGCCATGAAGGCCAATTCAAACCAGGCGGTCATGCGCACCCTGGCGGACCTTGGAGCCGGCTTCGATGTTGTGAGCGAGGGCGAGCTTCGCCGGGTCATCGCCGCCGGGGGAGACCCTCGAAAGTGTGTGTTCGCAGGGGTTGGCAAGACGGAGGCTGAGATCGAGTTCGCGCTCAAACACGGCATCTACTCCTTCAACGTGGAAAGCGAGCCCGAACTGGCCCGGATCAATGCTGTGGCGGCTCGCATGAAGAAACGCGCACCGGTGGCCGTCCGGGTCAACCCAAATGTCGACGCGGGAACTCACGCCAAGATCACCACGGGCACCTACGAGAACAAGTTCGGCATCGCCTACGAGAAGGTGGAGGGTGTCTATTCCCGCGCCAGCAAGCTGAAGAATATCAACCTGCGCGGGATTCAGATGCACATAGGGTCGCAACTGACCGATGTGAAGCCCTTTGAGCGGGCTGTGGCGAAGATCGCCCCGCTGGTTTCCAAGCTGGCCTCACGTTACGGGTTTGAGTTCATCAGCATCGGAGGCGGAATCGGGATCGTGTATGAACCTGCGCTGGAAAGCGGCGAGATCAACTGGTGGAAAACCACCGCAGCCCGAAAGATTCTCACGCCGTCGGTTTATGCCACAACCCTGGTCCCCATGCTCCAGCCTCTCGGGCTGCGTGTGCTCCTGGAGCCGGGTCGGTTCATCGTCGGCAACGCCGGTATCCTCGTCACCCGGGTTGAGTATGTGAAGCGGACGGGCCGTAAGAATTTCGTGATCGTGGACGCTGCCATGAATGACCTGATTCGCCCGGCATTTTACGATTCCTACCATCAGATCGTGCCTGTTGCGGCCAAGGGCGGAGCTCGGATTCCGAGCGATGTGGTGGGGCCGATCTGTGAATCAGGTGACTACTTTGCGAAGGACAGACCTTTGCCCAAGGTTGGGGAAGGGGACTGTCTGGCGTTGTTGAGTGCCGGGGCTTACGGCTCGGTGATGGGCTCCAATTACAACACACGCGGTCTGGCAGCCGAGGTCCTGGTCCATGGAAAGCAATCCGCTCTGGTACGCCGACGCCAGTCTTTGGATGATATTTGGAAACTCGAATCGCTTCCCGAATGGTTCCGGTGAAGGCTGAGCCCCAGAGCTATCAGCGATCAGGCTGCTCAACTAAGAAACCGCGCTGATCAGCCCTTCTGCGATGGAGTGAAATGCGCGAGCCGGAGCCTCCTTGGGGCTCGTGGCCGTCACAGGCTGGCCCTGGTCACCACCGACCCGGATCTCCGTAAAGATGGGGATCTCGCCGAGGAAGGGCAGTTTCATGCGGGCCGCCTCTGCTCTCCCCCCTGCGTGTCCGAAGATCTCCACTCTTTCGCCCTGAGGCGTTGTGAAGTAGCTCATGTTTTCCACGATGCCCAGAATCTTCACGTTGACCTTCTCGAACATCGCGATTCCCTTCCGAACAACACCCAATGAAGCCTCCTGCGGGGTGGTGATGATCACTCCACCATCCAGGGGCACCGTTTGGCACAAGGTGAGCTGGGCATCCCCGGTGCCGGGTGGGAGGTCCACGAGGAGATAATCCAGGTCACCCCAGTCGACTGCGAAGAGGAACTGTTGGATGGTCTTAACGATCATCGGGCCTCGCCAGATCACGGGTGTGTCCCCATCAAGGAGGAAGCCCATGCTCATCAACTTGATTCCATGGGCCATGGGCGGGAGGAGCTTTTCCTCCGCGCTGATCTCGGGCTTCTGGCGGATACCCATCATGAGGGGGATGCTGGGACCGTAAATGTCGCAGTCCAGAAGCCCAACGCGGAAGCCGAGCTGTTTCAGTGCGATGGCGAGGTTGACGGAGCAAGTGGATTTTCCGACCCCTCCTTTTCCACTGGCCACCGCGATGATTTTGCTCACACCCGCGACGCGATTCTGGCCAGCCCAGGGGTTTGGGCCTGAGGTCGACTGAGCACCGGGCTGGGGCGGCGTACCTGAGGGTATTTTCACCTCCACGTGGAGATGGGTGGCGCCGATGGCGCGCAGAGCCTTTTC
>VHDG01000001.1 GCA_016871475.1 Verrucomicrobiota bacterium | reverse complement strand
GCACAAGCCCGACCTCGTGTTCGTGGACTTCACCGCCAACGACGACATCAACTCCGCCGACCCCGAGACGCTCGCCTCCTACGAGTCCATCCTGCGCCGGCTGGCCGCCGCCGGGACCCCGGTCGTGCAGGTCGCCTTCCCGTTCAAGTGGGACATCGAGACCGCCAAGCTGCCCACCATGAAACGCCGGCTGGCGCACCAGGCCTTGGCCGAAGCGTACGGGAATGGCTGGGGCGACGCGGTGACGCGCATCTGCCGCGAGGTCGATGCCGGCCGCCTGACGCGCGAGAAACTGTGGGTCACCGACGGAGTGCATCCGCACGATCCCGGCTATCGCGAGTTCGCCGCGGCCGCCTGGGACGGTTACCAGGCCGCGGTCAAAACCAAGCTCGCGCCGCGCGTGCCGCCGCAGCCGCTCCACGGCGTCACCTACATGGCCCAGCACCGTGTCCGCCTGGCCGACCTGCCCGCTCTGCCGGAGGGCTGGAGCAAAGGCCGCCCGAATCTCACCGCGGTCAACCACGATTGGCTGATGTCCCGCTGGCTCGACGACCTGGTCATCGCGCGCAACCGGAAACCCGACGAACAGGGGACGCCCGGGAAAGAAGCCGAGCCGGTGCAGCCGCTGCGGCTGAAAGTGGAGGCCACGGCGATTCTTCTGTTCGGCGAGTCCACGGCTGATTCATGTCGTTTCCGCGTGCTGGTGGACGGCGTCGCCGTGACTGGCAAAGGCGGGCAGGAGAAGGGCGCGGACTGGTTCGAAGGCAATCGCTGGAAGACCGGGAACGGGTTTCTGCACTACGAGGTTGCCCGCGGCCTCGACCCCAGCGTGCCGCACCTGCTGGAGATCGAGCTGCTTTTCGACAGTGCCAAAGCCCAGGAACTGAAGCTCGAAAGCATCTGCGTGGCTGGAGGCAAGGGGACGGTGACCCTGCTGCAAAGGACCGCGGAATGACCCACAACCAGATATGTAAGCGAGGGTGGCCGGAGGGGCGGCTTACCAGCCGCCCTGCCCCCCCCGGCGGCTGGTAAGCCGCCCCTCCGGCCACCCTCCGTGCTCGATGTCGCGTGTTCCACCGACCGGATTACGCAGATGTTTAGAAGCTAATGGCTGGAAGCCCGTTCACCCAGTGGGTGCAACCACATGGATCGGCAATCTCTTCATTATCCGTGTCGTTCGCGCCGTCGAGGATTCGTCCACGGGGTGCCGACGCCGCCGGCGCCAAGCTGGAGCTGCCCTCGATTCGACAACGTCGTCCGGCCACCCCACGGAACTCGATCCGGATATCCGGGTATCGGTAGGTGATTCGCCCGATGCGCAGGAGGCTCAGAGAATCGTTCGGATCGGTGCCTGCCAGAAACTCCTGAAGACTGTTGTAGCCATCGTGGTCGAAATCGACTCGTGAAACACCCGCGGCGTCACGTCGCGTCGAACAACCGAGCCCGGGAGCAAGCGAAGCAGCGCCCTGGGTTCATGAGCTCTGACACTCGTTTCGCTCAGGTGTCGACGGTTCCGGGCGAGAGCGCCACCAGTTAGCCAACGTCGATGCGGTGAGGTTCATGACCGGCCCGAACACAATAGGTGCGAGGCCGAAAGTAGCCACCTTGTTCAGCGATGCAGCCACCGCAGAAGCCATCCCTGCGTTCTGCATACCGACCTCAAACGCGATAGTGCGGCACGTCGCCTCGTTGAAACGGAGAGTCCGGCAAACCAGGTAACCCAACAAATACCCGGACGTCGTGTGAACGAGACAAATCGCTACGAGGACCAAACCAAGCTTGATGAGATTGTCACGTCCGACGGCAACCGTCAGCACCGTCATCGCAACGATCCCAGCCATGGAGAAATACGGCATGATCCGTGAGAGCCATTGCGCCCGATCTCGGACCCAGTGATGCCAGATTAGACCAGCTGTGACGGGAAGGACCGTCATCTTCACAAGATCCAACATCAACTTTCCGGCATCAATTTGAACCATTTGTCCCGCCAGCCACTGCATCAGGAAAGGTGTCACGAACGGCGCCATCAATGAAGTCATCGCGGTGAGGGTAACGGACAGAGCCACATTCGCGCGGGCGAGATAAACCATCACTGTTGAAGCCAGGCCGCTCGGCACACAACCAACCAGAACAATTCCGGCTCCAATCTCGGGCGGAAACCCTGAAAGCCTGGCCAACGCGTAACCGAGAAGAGGCATGATGGTGAACTGACAGAAGACCCCCACGAAAACCCCGCCAGGCATCCGCACCACTCTGGAAAAATCATTCAGACTCAAGGTTGTGCCCATGCAGAACATGATCAGTTGCAACAGCGGCATGAAAAGGCGGGTGAACTTGAAATCTCCAACCCCGATGAACCAGGCCGGGAAGCTCATCCCGACCACGATAGCAGTGGACAACCAGACCAATAACGACCAATTCCTGGTCCGTTCGAATCCTCCAGAGGCCAACGCGAAGCTGAGCATAGCGCCGCTCACCATCGGCAGGATCCTGTGATGTTCACCACGAAGAAACATCGCCACGCCAGCGGCCACGAATACCATTGAGACCCCGATCAGCCCGCGATAGAGCCAGGGCATGATGTGTTTCATAGAGTTCGTTCCGGGAGAATGGCTTCGGCTGGAGCGAAAGACATGTGGCCATCCGCGATCACCGGGTCTGATCGATCCGGATGATGCCGTAGGCCGGCAAGCGGATCGGCGCTTCCATCGCGACGGATTTCCTTTGGCCTGAGGGCCATTGCGCGTTGAGTGTCCCGTCCGACGTGGTCACTGATTGCACGGATAAGCTGGGCCCGAGTCCTCTCAGCGCAACGGTCTGAGGATGATCCGTGAGATTCGCTACAAGCAGTCGAAGGTGTTTTCCCTGGCGCAAAGCCAGCCCAACAGAGCTCAGGGTGTCAGACGATTCCACGCGTTGCACGTAACCGCCAGCGAACTCGCCAATGTCGCGCAGCACATCATAGAGCGGAAAAACCGCGCCGGGCTTGGATGGAAACTTGTCTGGCAAGGCCGAGCCAGCTGCCGATTCCATGATCCCTTTCCATCCAACGGTCTCGTAGCAGGTGACGCTCTGAACACCTGCTTCCGCCAGATACTTAATGCTGCCCAGCGTCCAGGCAGCAGCAAAGAGCGTTGGTTGACGCGGATCCACGCTGGAGGGGAGTTCACCCCGAAGCGGCGCTTGCGCGACTGACTGCAGTCGCAGAGTGATCGGCGTGATCATGAGCGGGCTGGACCCGACGAATTGCCGGGCACTACCTACCGTGTCGGCCAGAATGGGTAGCGTCTCCATAATCGATTGATTGTCGAACGCGTGGATCTGAGGGGTGACACCATAGACGACCACATCGAGCATGTCTGGTGCGGGTCGGATGCGATTCAACTGAGTAAAATTGATATCGTCATGAGCTGATCCAACCAGCGCTTTTCCTCCCAAAGCGCTCAATCTCGGACGCACCCTCCGATACATGGCTGGATCGGCTCCAAGGATCAGCCAGACGGAGACGGGTGGCCGAAGCGATCGGACGTGTGCGGTCAATCGGTCCAAAGCGGAGTCAGGCTGCAGGCCCAAACGAAGCCCAACGTGCAGTTTCACCCCGAGTGCCCGGGCCTGGACCGTAGCCTGATGCAATAGGCTGGAGAACGAATCGTTGGTCAAGGCCAGGTCCACTCGCAGATGGTCGAGGTTCAATCTCTTGAGGCGCTTGACCTCGTTTTCTGCAAGTTCCGTGGTCACGGATGAGATCTGCAGACCCATTCGCGGCAGAGCCGTTTGATCCTCGGCCAGCGTGAGAACGGTTCGTTCGTTAACTGTTCTATCCGAACCATCTGTTGCCGGGACCGATCCCACCAGGCGGACCGTGATTTTTTGAGTCACTCTGGTTCCGGTGGTCACGGTCACGGGGTAGGAGATCTCCAAGGGTGTGCAGTACGTTTTGAAGGATGCGTCGGTCCAGTTGCGCTGGTCTTCCATCTCGAACGTATCTCCTTCCATGCGGACATGTGCCCAAAGGTTGGGAGCAAGTTCATGCGCGATTTCCCGAATCTCCTTGGCCGGCTGATGTGGCGAAATGAACTTGGGAAACCGACCCTTGGCTTTCTCGCCCCGGATATTCTCGATCACCCACGGGTGGCCGGCCGCCGACGGGCCATGAAGCACGCAAAACCCGATGCGGTTTCGCTGGAAAGTGGACCGGGCGATGCCGTCAAATGTGTATTCAATCTCGCCGAGTGCATTCCCTTGAATCCTGCCGTGCCAGAGGAAATCAATGTCTCGCTCACGGCACAAAGCCTCGAAGGTCAGGACGAACTGATCGCCTTTGTCCACCCGTTCGACCTTCGAGACCACCGGGAGAACTGTGCCCCAATAATGATTGCGCACGGGTGCAGTGATTCCGCGCAAGATTTCATGAGGACCGACCTTGATGTAGCGGAGGAAGGCGTTGTCGGGTTCAAAGATCATCGTCACTGGACCTGCACGCAGCGGAATGGGCGCAGCGGCTTTGTTTTCCGCTGCGCAGAATAAAGCGCACAACAAGAGCAGTGGAACCCGGCAAGTATTCGTGCACAGGGTTTTCATGGGCGATGGTGTTGCTGGTCGGGTTGTGCGGTTACAAGGGACGCACCACGGACAACCCGCGGGTGTAATCGAGGAACGTTTCGTACGAGAGCACGCCACCACCCATGCCGCTCTTGTTAATTCCGGCGTAGGGCACGCCATGGGGGAAAACGTTGTGAGCATTGATCCAACTGTTGCCGGCAACCATTCGCTCGGCAACCCGGCGGGCACGATCGAGATCTGCAGACCACACACTGTTGGCGAGCCCGTAGTCAGTGTCGTTTGCCATGGCGACGGCTTGCGCCTCGTTGTCAAACGGCGTCAGATACGCCACGGGACCAAATATCTCCTCCCGCGCGGCCACGTTGTTCAACTCTCCAGCCAGGAGCGCAGGTTTGACATAGAATCCCTCGCGCCCAGGAACAGCTGCCGCACCGCCTGCAAGAATACATTTGGCTCCTTCCGAACGGCCACGATCGAGATAACGAAGAACACGATCTCGCTGTTTGGCACTGACCACCGGACCCATCTGCGTACCCGTGTCGAATTGGTATCCGACGGCGACGGCCTTCATGCGATCCACACAATGACTTACGAAACGATCGTAAATCGAACGATGCACAATCCAGCGGGTTGCATCGCAACAGACCTGTCCAGTGTGAAACGTGATTGCATTGACGAGCCGCGCGGACGTCGCATCGATATCGACATCGTCGAAGATGACAGCGGCACCTTTGCCGCCGAGTTCAAGTTTAACCGGTGTGAGATTGCGCGCACAGGCTTCGGCCACGAGTCGTCCGACCTCGGGTGATCCTGTGAAGGACATGCGCTTCAGCCCGGGATGAGAGGCGAGGGCTGCACCGGCTGTTTCCCCGAAGCCGGTGACGACATTGATCACGCCGTCGGGCAAGCCCACTTTCTGAGCGAGCTGTCCCAGATAGAGAGCGGACAGGGGCGTATCCTCGGCTGGTTTGATCACCACGGTATTGCCCGCAGCCAGGGCCGGGGAAATGTTCCAGCCAATCAGCAGGAAGGGAAAATTCCACGGAACGATGAATCCACAGGGACCCCACGGAAGTCGGACGGTGGTTGCTTCGTGGCCCTTGACCGCCAGAGGCGTGCGTCGTTGCACGTGAAGGGAGATGTCGATGAAATAGCGCATCGTATCCACGAAGTTCTGCACGTCGCCTTCGGCTTGAGCGGGAATCTTGCCGGCATCGCTCGCTTCGATTCGGGCGAGGACTGGTTTGTGCCTCTCCACTTCATCCGCGAGCCTGTGCAATAACACGCCTCGTTCATTCGGCGTCATCTCCGCCCAACCGGAGGTGCGAAACGCTTTGGTGGCGGCTTGCACGGCACGGTCGACATCCTTCGCTCCCATCGCTGCCACTTCGGCCAGCGGCTTGCCGGTTCCCGGATCGCGTGTTGTGAAAGTCGTGCCATCGGCGGCCGACACCCACTCTCCGCCAATGAACGCCTTGAGTGGAGACTGGGAGAGAAAGTCGCTGACGAGTTTCTGCTGGTTTTCGGGTGTGGTGTTCATGTTCTTGGATGGGTTGTCGAGTGAGGATTCGATTTACAATGGCAGTGACTGCGAATTGGCCAGGCCGATAATGCGTGCCCATTTCTCAAGGAAGGCAGGCTTCTCGAACAGTTCTGGATTCAGGACGCCATGAGGACGTCGACCGAGCGACAGGTCAAGCATGCTTTGGCAGGCAGTTCGACCAATGTCTCGGAACATCTCGTGCGTCCAGCTGATCGAGTGAGGTGCCAGGATGACATTGTCCAGTTCACCCAGGCGAATGGGCGCCACAGCGGGTTCCTGTTCGAAGCAATCGAGTGCAGCTCCGGCGATGCGACCTTCCTTCAAGGCTTCATAGAGTGCGAGCTCATCCACGATTCCGCCCCGAGCAGTGTTCAACAGGTAGGCATCCTTCTTCATGAGGCCGATTTCTCGCGCGCCAATCAAACCTCGGGTGAGCTTGTTCAGCGGGCAATGAATGGAGACGAAGTCCGCCGTAGATAGCAGCTCGTCCAAGGTGACAGAGCGGACGTTTAGCGCCGTGAGGCGAGCGGGTGTCACGAAAGGATCATAGACCACCGGACGTCGCATTCCGAAACCTTGCAACAGCGAAACCAACTGTCCGCCAATCCCACCCAGCCCGACAACACCCAGCGTCCGGTCGCGCAGCTCGCAACCCATGAAGCGGGTGCGGTCATCCCATCGCCCCGTCCGAACCAGACGATCTTTGGTCAGCACGTGATGCGTCAGGGCAAGCATCCACGCGATCGTAGCTTCCGCGACGGAACGATCGACAGCTCCAGCGGCAATCATAGCGACCACGTTGGCTCGGGTGCATGCTTCCACATCCACCGAGTTGTAGCCCACACCAAACCGGCCGATGGCCAGGAGGTCCGTGCAGCCCGCAATTGAGTTGGCTGTGACCTCAGGAGTGAGCACGACCACGCCATGTACCCCCTTGACTTGCTCCGGTTGAATCACGGTTTGATGGCTGGCAAATTTTGAAACCACCACGTGAGGATGCGACTCAAAGAGACTGAGCCCAGAATCGGTAAACTTCGACCGACCCGCTGCATCGTAAAAATCGGCGGTCAAAGCCACACGAAAAGCAGGTCGATGCGCGCTGTTCCTAACCATCTTATTTCCAAGGGTTGCCCGCCTCCGTCGCACAGTGTGAGTCCACAACGATGCGCTCAGGCATCGGACCCGCGTAAACCCAGATCATATCCATCGCAGTGGTCGATCGGTTTTCAAAATAATGAACTCTCCCGCGCGGCACCATTGTCGTGGCGCAGCCCCTCATCGAGTAGTTCCGACCTTCCACAACACAGGTGGCAGTGCCATCGATGATGCAGATGGATTCATCAAAATCATGGACGTGTGCAGGCAATCGACCACCGGGCTGGAAGCGCCCGAAGCCACCGCTCATCTCCAGCCCTGGCATCAGCTCCGCATTGAAGTGATCAATGAACTCCGCCCCCGGCCCTACACCAAACGTGCGTTTGGCAGACTGGAAGCGAGTGACTCGTTCCATCCCAACGATCCCGGTTGAATCGGCGGGCATCTCCACGCGCGAAAATGTTCGCGTCAGGAGTTCACGCTCGGGTGGGCTCATGGCGAGAGCGGCATGAATGCGTGTGATCGAAGCAGGATCAGGGTTGCAGGTAACGTGCGGTAACCAGCGCGGAATCACTATATTATCCAGAGGACCCAACCGGTAAACGCGGCCTTCCACAGCGATTTCAACCCTGCCGGTTAACACCGTGATCGCCTCCGCGCAGGGATGACGATGTTGAGGAAGTGCCGCCCCGGGTTGCAGCGTGACAATACCTGTCGTCAGATGGCGGACCTTGGTGAACTCACCGACGAGGATCTCCATGGAAACACCCGGATCCAAATCAACGACTGGGCCACACCCACCTGCCGTAACCACCTCCACGCGTTCCGGTCGCATCGCTTCCGGAGGTCGTGGCAGAGGATCAGACACCGCTTGCCCATCCCTCGGATCCAGGCTGGTCGCAGGACGACGGTCCCGCCCCACCGCCTTCAGTGATTCGTGCAGCGAACGTAATAGCAGTCCGGTATCGGTTCCTAGGCCAAGCATCTGGAAACCTTGTTCCCGACGCGCGATCAGATTCTCCGCGCCCGTCGTCAACAATCCGCAATGCTTTCCAGCTTTGCGCATGGTGTCCTTCATTTGAAGAATCTGCTCCGCCACACCGGGCCCTTCCCATTGACCGCGATATCCTGCGCTGGCTGAAAGATCGGCCGGTCCGAAAAAGAAAACCTCCGCTCCATCCACCTTGCACATTGCGGGCACTGCTGCAACGGCCCGGAAGCTCTCGATGATGGGAACGACCAGGACATGTTCGTTGGCCTCTGCAGTGTGTTCGAAGAGACATTGACCCCAAACCGTGGCGCGCTCGCCGCCAATGCCGCGCCGACCCTGAGGTGGATAACGGCAATCGCGAAGCGCTTCCTCCAGTTGCTCCGCTGTCTCCACCCACGGAACTACAATTCCGTCGGCCCCGATGTCCAGCGCTCGTTTGGCGAGCGCGGTATCTCGTTCGGCTATTCGCACCAGCACCATGGTATCACTTCGAACGGCAGCCCGAATGTGCTGCGAAATCTCCTTCCAATCCAGGCACCCGTGCTCAGCGTCCACCACAACCCAATCAACTCCCAACGCCACCGCGAACTCGGTCAAAGACGCGGATTCAAGCGTGATCCAAAGACCGTAAGTCGTTTGGTTGAGAGCCAGTCTACGTCGAAATTCTTTCAGCGCCCGGATGTTCATTGGATGAAAGTTGAAACGCGTCGAGGCAAACCGGAACAAACGCGACGGGAGAGGTCCGTCGGCAACGGAGCTGAAGTCGTGAAGAGGTGGATCGTCATGGAGCAGTGTTTGAGTTTGCGGTAAGTCTGCCGTCTGTCGGTGGTATCCGGTCTGTGTAGTTTTCAACTCACCAAACCGGCCCACTGAACGCGCCACACACTCAAGACGGTTTGACTTGGAAATTGTGTATCCTGTATGCAGAACCTCACAAGCCTCCCTCAAGCAAAAAAGCGGAAAAACCTGTTCCCATACCTTCCGGAGAGCAACCGGGCGTCAGCCGGGTCTCAGTCAGTGCGAGGAGCGATATGTCAACATTCGATACACGCCGAGTCCCCCCTCCGAGCAAGGGAACGATATCGGATATGAGATTCTCCACCCGCTCCCGTTCCGGCCTTCTTCAGCGCTTGGGCAATCGATGGATGCCCAGCGCATAGATCGTGGCATTGTCCAGGTGCAGGCGCAGCATGTGATTACCCGCCGGCAGGTCTTTCACCCCGCGCTCCCGCCAACGAATGGAATGCCGCAGGGAATCGCCGGTAATGGGAGTCGCTTCGTCATAATTGAAGCCACGCAGGCGCCGTCGGGAATCTCGCCGCGCGCACGAAGATCGAGTTTGGGCGTTCCGTTGCAGCGGCGGACGAGCTGGAGAAAATGTGGCCAGGCTACGCCGTGGTTCAGGCGCAGCGCCGGCAACCGCGTCACAAACTCTGCCAAAAGCGGAAGTGATTCACTTCCAGGTCGTGCAGGCTCGGCATGGGGAAAAACTTGGAGCAATCCTGACCCGTGAACATGAATCCGTGCCTGATCATCTTGAAAGAGATCTGGTCCAAAGGACAGAAGAGCGAAAGCCCTTTGGTTTTTTTCTCCGGCTTGATCTTCATTTCCACGATTGCGTCCCGCAGCTTGGATGGGTGTAGAAACGGAAACGGAGCCCGCATGAACGCATTCTTTTCGAAGTCTGCCACGAACTGATCCACGTTCAGATCGATTTGGGTGTAAAAAAGCTTCGGGCAGCCTTTTGGATTTCCAGGTTTGGTGATGAAGCGTCCGAATTCCACCATGTCGTAAGGACTCATGACCAGCATCGACAAAGGCGCGATCTCAGCGAACGTCCGCAGAAACCCTGTCTGGTGAACTTTGCTATAAGTCTGAGCCTTCATCTCCAGCGTGTCGGCCTCCGCCGTGGAGAGATATAGTGAGTTAATGGCGTTAAAGTCCATGTGCTCCATGACACGATAGGAGGAGATGAACTTGGTGTGTTTCGGGCTCCCATCCTCATGAGGGACAAGATGCTTCAGGCAACCTTCGATATCGAAGTAGGGATGGCGAAAGCCGAGATCAATGTCCGCAAACACCATCTTGCCCGAGTAGTGCCTTACGGAACCAATCAGGTAATGACGTGCGAATTCCTCCGGCGCCAACTGCGAAGCCACGAGCGCCTGGTTGGGATATAGGATCTGATAAAGTCGATTCTGGTAAGCCATGGTCAGAGTTTCCAAACGTGTTTGAGCATGGGAGCGATCACCACTGACATCACTCCCATGAGTTTGATCAAGATATTCAACGAAGGTCCGGCGGTGTCTTTGAAAGGATCGCCGACCGTATCACCCACAACGGCGGCTTTGTGTGAGTCCGAACCCTTGCCTCCACTGACCCCTCCCTCGATTGTTTTCTTGGCATTATCCCAGGCTCCACCGGTGTTGCTCATGAAGATGGCCAGAGCCACGCCCGACGCAGTCACGCCAGTCAAAAACCCGAGCAACATCTGGACACCGCCAAAAAAGCCCACAGCGACGGGAGATAAAATGGCAAGCAGTCCAGGAAGAACCATCTCTCTCAGTGCAGCCGCAGTGCTGATGTCCACGCATCGAGAGTAGTCCGGCTCCCCTTTCCCTAGAAGGAGTCCAGGAATGGTTCGAAACTGCCTTCGCACCTCCTCGACCATTGCAAAGGCAGCGCGGCCAACCGCCATCATGCACATCGAGGAGAAAAGATACGGAGTCATTCCTCCCACCAACAATCCAACCAGCACCTTGGGATCGGTGATTTCAACCGTGGTGATTCCCACCTCAGTTTTGAAGGCAGAGAAGAGAATCACTGAGGTCAGTGCAGCAGAGCCGATGGCGAAACCTTTGCCAATCGCGGCAGTGGTATTTCCAACTGCATCCAGCTTATCAGTGGTCGCTCGCACTCCTGGCGGCATCTCAGACATCTCGGCCAACCCTCCCGCGTTGTCGGCTACAGGGCCAAATGCATCCACGGCGAGTTGTATGCCCAGAGTCAACTGCAGGCCCACTGTTGCAATCGCTATCCCGAACAGTCCGGCGAGTTCATAGCTGACCAGCACTGTCACAGCCATGACGATGACTGGCCAGGCCGTCGACGCCATACCCACTCCCATTCCTGTGATGATGGTTGTCGCTGGGCCGGTGTCACAAGACCGCACGATGGAATTGACCGGTGCCTTGTTTGTTCCGGTGTAATACTCAGTCAACATTCCAATGATTGTGCCCGAACCCACTCCCACGGCCGTACAAAAGAACAGATGAGTCGCCGTCGCTCCTCCTTCAATCTCCCTCCCTCCCAGGCACAACGAGAAAATGGGATAACTGAACAAGGCTGCGAGGATCGAAGCGAGGTTTGATCCACGATTGAGCGCGTGCTGAGGCGAGTCGCCGTCTTTGACCCTCACCCACTGGATGCCGATTGCTGACGCCACAGCTCCAGCAGCGGTGAGCATGAGAGGCAATAACGCCAGCTGAACGCGGAGCGTCTCGTCCTGGGTCGCTGCCAATCCCAGGATCATGCAACCGAGCACTGACGCAACGAACGACTCGTAAAGATCTGCCCCCATTCCTGCAACATCGCCCACATTGTCGCCGACATTGTCCGCAATGGTCGCGGGATTGCGTGGATCGTCCTCGGGAATGCCTGCCTCAACCTTTCCCACCAGATCGGCCCCGACATCCGCGGCCTTGGTATAAATTCCACCGCCGACGCGGGCAAAGAGAGCGATGCACGAGGCGCCCAGTGCAAAACCCGAAAGGATGGGAAGGACCTGATACTGGAAGCTAGCCGTATCTTTCCCGACAAAATATATGGAGGCAGCGAGGATCAGGGTGATACCACCCAGAGCAAGGCCTACCACACTCATCCCCATGACCGAACCGGCTGCAAAGGAAACCTGAAGGGCATCATTGAGACTCCGGCTGGCTGCTGATGCCGTCCGCATGTTCGCCTGGGTGGCGATCCGCATTCCGACGTAGCCCGCAGCAGCGGAGAAGACGGCACCGATGCCAAACGTGACAGCCTCCCATCTAAGGGCACCCCGATTACCAAAGAAGAGCAGGAGCGCCGCCACGGCGACGAAGGGGACGAGAACCTTGTATTCTCGAAACAAAAAAGCCATTGCCCCTTTGGCGACATAACCTCCGATCGTTCTCAACCGGTCTCCACCGGGATCCTGCCGCAGAATCCATTTCGACTTGTAAAAGGCAAATCCGAGCGCGAACAGGCTCCCAAACAATCCGATACTCAGCGCAATTTCCATGTGATCATTATTCCATTCCAGACCATCTCACTCGCCGCGGTTCGATAAGACACGAAATAGCCGACCCGAGTCGATAGCTGTTTTTTCAGCAGGGCCGGAACTGGAATGGCGGTAGAAAAAGCATTCGTCCATCGGTTGTCAAATTCATACCGAAGCGCGATGGAGACTGCCGACTGTCGGCGACAGATTCAGCTCATCGTAGCCGTGAATATGCAGTTTTGTCCCTGGGAATGCCATTGGCGCGCATCAGAATGACGCGGGCGCAATAAACACCGGCTCGGCCTATCTGTTCAGCACCACCGGCGCGCTGTTGACCACCTTCCATAATCCCACGCCGGCGGAGGACGACAGCTTCGGCTTCGCCGTGGCTGGGGTCGGAAACAACCGCGTGCTCGTCGGTGCCTACACCGACGACACCGGGGCGGGGAATGCCGGGGCGGCCTATCTTTTCACTCTAGAATCGTTCACTCCGGGGTTGATCGCGGATGGGGTGAACGCAGGTTCGATCACGGCGACCAGCCTGGATCCCACGATTGGCGTCTGGACCCGCTCCGGCCATGATGTCTTCCGCGCCTCAGGCAACGTCGGCATCGGCACAAGCGATCCTCAATCCAGGCTGCATGTCGCTGGAGGCGCTGCTGTTTTTGACAATCCAGGCGGAGCCATCAGGGTGGCCAAGACCGCCGGACAATTGAACAACGAAGACCTCGGTATCTGGAATCGCGGCGGCAGCGGCGGCCAGCCGTTTGCGATTGCAGACTGGCAAACGGGATCGAAGGGGATCTTCGTCAACACCGCTTCCGGCAATGTCGGCATTGGATCGATCAGCCCGGCGTATCCGCTCGACGTGGCGGGTCCCGTGCGCATCACCAGCCAGGGCGACGGCGCCGAACTGCTGAATCTGAATATCGAACGAAGCTGGGCCTTCCGTCAGGCGGGCAGGGGCGCCGGCACCGCTCTGGAACTGGGCATCGGGAATTCTGCCAATCCCAAAGACTTCATCATCCGAGGTAATAACGTAGGAATCAACGTGAACCCTCCGACTCACACGCTGCACGTCAACGGCTCAGCGGGCAAACCCGGCGGCGGCGCGTGGAGTTCCACCTCGGATGCGCGGCTCAAGAAAAACATCCGCCCGCTGGCCGGCGCACTGGACAAGTTGTTGGCGCTACACGGGGTGAACTTCGAATACATCGACCCGGCTAAAATCCACGAACTCTCCGGCGAACGCATGGGACTGGTGGCGCAGGAAGTGGAGACGGTTTTTCCTGACTGGGTCGAGACCGGCCCGGACGGCTTCAAGCGGGTGACCGTGCGCGGCCTGGAGGCGCTGGTGGTGGAGGCGCTGCGGGAATTACAAAAGAAACAGGACGCCAGGCTCGCGGAAGAATTGAAACGGCGCGACGCGGACAACGCGGAGCTGAGGCGCACGGTGGAGGAACTCAAGGCGCTGGTTGAGGCACTAACGCAGAAACTTGACGGAGGCGTGCGATGAAAACGCGAAGCGTCCTGGAGTGCGGTGACTTGTCACCGCTTTCGTCCTTGTCGTGAGCGCACGCACGACGAACCTCGCCTGCAAGAAGACTGTTTTGAATTATGAATACACGCATCACCGAAGTCTTGTTCCTCACCGCCATCGCCAACCTCGGCTGGGTTTCGGACCTCGCCGCGCAAATCACTCCGGTCACCCCGAACACGGCGGTGGCGTATCAAGGCCGGCTCAGTGACGGACCCGGGCCGGCCGGCGGCGTTTACGACTTCCAGTTCAGGATTTTCAACGCCAACGGCATTTTTCCGATCGCCGGGCCGCTGACCATTACGAACGTGCCGGTGAGCAACGGCCTGTTCACGGCGCACCTCAACTTCGACCCGGCTGTGTGGGCCAGCCCCGGAAATAACGCGCGCCTGCTGGAAGTCGCCGTGCGGAGCGCGGGCAGCGGGGACTTCACTCCGTTAAGCCCGCGCCATCCCATCACGCCGGCGCCCTTCGCCCTGAAAACTCTCGGCATCAGCGGCAACGCGTTGAACGCCGCGGACGGCAGCCCGGCCAACGCAGTGTTCGTGGATGACGCGGGCAACGTCGGCATCGGCACAGGCGATCCTCAATCACGGCTGCACGTCACTGGAGGCATGGCCGTTTTTGACAGTCCAGGCGGAGCGATCAGGGTGACGAAGACCGCCGGCCAATTGAGCAGCGATGACCTGGGGATTTGGAATCGTGGCGGCAACGGCGGCCAGCCGTTTGCGATCGCCGACTGGGACACGGGATCGAAGGGGATTTTCATCACCCCCGCGTCCTGAATGATGTCGGAATCTGCGGAACGATCGAAGTCACGCCTCCGGGATCATTCTCGGAGTCGGAAGAACCTCGCTGCGCCTAGGACGGGGACATCGTGAGGGCTGGAGGCGCCGTTGATCTCCGACCACGGGCCGGCCAAACCATTGGCTTCTTCCAATCGGGCCGTCCCGTTCCACGTGAGGATCAGTCTTCCATTTGGGGCAAGCGTTCCCTTGAGCACCACTCCAGCTGTCCCGCTCTCCGGTGGGCCATCTCCAGTGGGAATGAGGTTCGGGTTGCTGGTGATCAGGATCTTATCCAGGACAAATCCATCCTCCCGCATCCACACGTTGAGAACGTGAAGGCCGCCCGACACCACTTCGAGCGTAGCGGGCACGTTGTCGAGAGTGGATCGGCTCCAGACTCGACCGGCTCCCTCGGGGAAACCTGTAATGCGATCGCTGGAATTCGGGAGAGAGAAATCAATGCCCAGATTGACGGAGTCATTTGCACTGGGTCCCGGAGCGCTGTCACCTAGGCCGCGCAGCCAAACGGAGTAGATGCCGGGCCGAACAAAGAGGACCTTGTAGTCCAATCGTGGGCTATCGGCTATGTTGACATTCACGTTCCGACCTTCGTTCGGCGTCGCCTCGACCCCGCCAGCGATGGGAATCCACTCCCAGCGGCCGGCCGGGGTGGAACGATCGAAGTTCTCAGCTTCCAGAACCAGCAATCCGTCGGCATCGGATGACTGTTGACGGGCTGGACCCGAGAATGTGTCGTCGACGGTTAGCGTCACTCTCGCGCTTTCGACGGAGCCACCTGGGTTGGAAACCACCACGTGATACGTACCCGCGGAGGAAGCGGTGACATTGCCAAGTTGAAGCATTGAGGTTGTCGCACCTGGGATGTCGGTGTCATTGAATTTCCATTGGTATGCCAGTGGTGGCGGCCCGCTGGCCTCGACCCGATAGACCGCGGCGGCGCCAACCAAAGCCACGACGCTGCGGGGTTGAAGCGTGATGGTGGGCGGATCCACTACGATCTTGTAGGTGCTGATTGATAACCGGACGCCGACGAAGTCACCGTTGAGAACTTCGAGCCGAATGGAATCCCCGTCCTGATAGGGGATGTTTTGCAAACCAGCCGCACCTCCACTGCCAGAAGCGTAGCTCCTCGGACTTAACGAAGTGCCGTTGGCGTCATCAATGGCGCCTTCGCTAATCAATTGGGTGTCGTTCTTCCAGAGCTTCCACGTTCCGCTCCGACCGAAGTGTCGGATGTTCCACAGCCCTCCCCGAATGGCCAGGTGGCCTGGGCCTGAACCCACCGGGGCGGTCCACTTCACACTCGTTGGCCCATGGGTCAGCACGGTGTCGACAGGATCATCGTATGTCGGGGTGCCGTTTCCATTGTCGATGCGCCTCGCCCACCCTGCGTGAGCCCCTGCCCGAACCCCTTGCCATCCAGTCTGACCCGGGCCGAAGTCGGGTTGATTCCAGTTCGGTACGGCACCACCCACAGGCCCTCCCCCGTTGCCGAGCGACTCGCTGTACTGCCACCCAGTGGCTGTCGGGTTGGCGTCCAAGGCAAAGTCCAATCCGACATCCGACAGGACCTCACTGATGACGAGCTCCACGCCCAAAAATCCTTGCACGCTTCCCGGATGCCGGGAAACGAAGAGGTCTATGAAGTCGCCGGCTAACATCGAAATATTCTCAGCAGCGATGGGCAGTTCAGTCCCAAGGTTCCGGACCGTGTCATCCGACACCGTGCCTGAGGCAAGGAGAGGGCCGCTGTTCTTCCGGAGAAAGAAATCCTGAGTTCGGCCATTACCCTCGACTTCATACTTGTACGCGCTCCCCATGATGTGGATTCGCATAGGGCGTCGGGCAGTCCATCGAAGAATGATGGCTTGTTGGTTTGGCTGATCAGAGGTGTGAATATACAAGCCACTGCCTCGTGGAGCGATGCTCCCGGGGTTCGGCGCGCTAATGTGGTAGTCTGCGTTACCAATGACGTGCTGCGCGTACAATGGCATGGGGACGAACTGAAGGGGCGCCAGCACATCATCGTTTGTCCGGGCATCGTAACCGTACGACCACGAGCCATCGGGACCCACGTCCACAGCGGGAACTTTGCCGGGCTGGAAATCAGCAACCAGGTCCCAAGGTTCGCCGGGCGAGCGGTCGGCAACTACCACAGTCGCCGAACTGCTCAGTCGACTGCCCTTGGCGCTCGTCACCAGCACTTGGTAATCCGCGGTCTCCGTGGCAAAGGGAATCACCAGCGTGTCGGCGGTTCGTCCCGGAAGGTCGACCCCATTTCGCTTCCACTGGTACGTCAGGGGTGCAGTGCCTTCGGCAACAACACGCAGAGTGACCTCAGTTCCCGGAGAGACCACCCGACCCTGAGGTTGCACGGTGATCAACGGATCGGGTGGGGATGCCGTCGTTTCAATAGTGAAGTTCACCGCCGCGAAATCATCGTGAAGAATCTCAAGCCGGAACGCATCGCCGGGCTGGTAGGGAATCCCTTCTAAAACACTCGGCCCTGCTGAGCCGTGAACGAAGCTCTTGGGAGCAGTCGAGGTCCCGCTGTTGTCATCCACGGTGCCAGAAGTGATCTCAGTCGAGTTCTTGAAAATCCTCCAGGTACCCGATCGCCCAAACTTGCGGATGTTGTAGATGTCGCCACGGATATTCGCAAAACGGTTGGGATCGCCGGGCGGGGATTTCCAAACAGCACTCGTGGGGCCATGAGTGAGAATGGCTCCCACCGGGTCGTCGTAGGTGGGAGTCGGATTGCCATTGTCGATGCGCCTCGCCCACCCGGCATGGGGTGCGTTCCCCGGACCTTCCCATCCGAGCTGTCCGGATCCGAAGTCCGGCTCGTTCCAATTGGGAGTGATCGGTCGAACCCGACCGCCCCCGTCTCGGAGCGCGCGACTATACTGCCAGCCCCGGTCGGTAGGGTTCGAGGAAAGCCGGAAATCATCGCGGAGGTCGTGTCGAGTGGTTGAGGGAGGCGGATTCACCTCCACAACAACCGTCAGGCTCTCCGCGGTCCCAAGACCGTTGCTCACCCTGACGCCATATACCCCGGCGTCGGTGACCGTTGCCGCCGGGAGCATGAGGGTGGCTCCATCGGCTCCCGCGATGTCGTTTCCATTGCGATGCCACTGATAAGCCAAGGGTGCGTCGCCCGACGCTGTCACCGAGAGGCTCGCGGTGCTCCCAGGAAGTGCGTCCGCCGCCTGAGGGTGAACAGTGATGGTGGGAGCTCCAGCCAATACCTCATGGAGCACAAGCTCGATCCCCAGGAACCCTTGAATCTTGTCAGCCGTTCTCACGGCGAAGGTATCGATTGTGTCTCCGAGCTGAACGGTGGTGGTGGCGGCGAATGCCAAAGGAGCCCCCGAGTCGAGAGTGGCATCGGATACCGTGCCAAATGTCAGCGGAGATTCACCATTCTTGCGGACATAAAACTCCTGCGTGCGGCCGTTGTTCTCGTCGAACGCAAACTTGTACGCGCGACCCGTGATGTTCACCGTCATCGCCCGTGTCGCAGTCCACCGCACAACGACAGGTTGTTTCGCATTCGGCGCAGTGTGGATGATCATTCCATTCGCCTGTTTGGCAAGAAGCGCCGGATTCGGGCCACTGAAATGGTAATCGCCCCCGCCCCATATGTGGTTGCCAAAGATCGGAAACGGCACGAACTCAAAGGGCGCGCTCAATTCATCCGACGTGTTGGCATCGTACCCATAGGACCAGGCGCCCTCGGTCCCGATCTCCCGTGGAGGAACAACGTTGGGAACGTAGTCGAGAGCCCAATTCCACACCTGTTGCGCATGAAGCAAGCCCGAAGTGAAGGGGAAGCCCATCAAGAAAAGAACTAACAGTCGCTGGGATGTTTTCATCTGATTGTGCGTTATCGACCTGAGCGGTCTGTCCCCTTCCCGACCGATAAGGCATTCCCAGACTGGCGACACAGGATCGCAGGGGCCTGCGCGAAAAGAGCTCGGGAGAGGGGCGATTGAGTGAGTGAATAGCATGGACCAGAACTCTGGTCAACCCAAAAGTGATTCTTAGTAACAAAACGAAGTGAACAGAGTGCAGGGTCTGTCCTGTGTCTTAAGGGGGAAAGTATTGTGGCGCGGCCAGGCCGGAGGGTGTGATCCGTTTTCAGAGCAGCAACGGGGTGACGACGTCGCCAGCCACATCTGTCAATCTAAAATCCCGGCCAGCGAAGCGGAATGTCAACCTCTCGTGGTCCAGTCCGAGCAAGTGAAGAATCGTGGCATGGAGATCGTGGATGTGAACGGAATTGCGAAGCGGCAGGTATCCGAACTCGTCGGTCTCGCCTAGTGTGAATCCAGGACGAACACCGCCGCCAGCCATCCAAAGGGTGAATGCATCGATGTGATGATCGCGTCCAACATGCTTGTTGGATTCCACTTGCGCGACGGCTCCACGTCCAAATTCTCCACCCCAGATCACCAGAGTGTCGTCGAGTAATCCTCGGTGGGCGAGGTCCTTGACCAAGGCCGCTGAGGCCTGGTCCACACTGCGACACATGGAAGGGAGACCTTGCTCGATATTGGAATGATGATCCCAATCCCCATGGAAGAGCTGCACGAACCTGACGCCTCGCTCGATCAACCGCCGGGCCAGCAGGCAGTTCCTGGCAAACGAGGGTTTCACGGGGTCACATCCGTAGGCTGAGAACGTGCTCGGACTTTCACCCCGGAGATCCAACAACCCGGGGGCCGAGGCCTGCATGCGAAAGGCCAGTTCGTAGGCGGAGATGCGAGCCAGGATCTCGGGATCGCCCGTTTCTTCGTGGCGGATCTGGTTGAGTCGGTTGATCGCGGCGACCGTCCGACCCTGCCCGCTGAAGCCCAGTCCATCAGGGATGCCCAGGTTGAGAATGGCATCCCCTTTCTCCCGCAAGGGGACACCCTGAAAAGCCGACGGCAGGAATGCGCTGCCGTAGTTCGCGCCCTTGCTTCGGGGGTGCATCCCCGATCTGAGCACAACAAAGCCTGGCAGATCCTTGGACTCCGTTCCCAATCCGTAGGCAACCCAACTGCCCAAGCTAGGCCTCCCGAACTGCCTCCATCCCGTGTTCATCTGCAACTCACCGAACGAATGGTTCACGTCGTCCGCTTTGACGGTCTTGAGGAAGGCGATCTGGTCGACGATGGAAGCCGTATGAGGCAGGAGTTCGCTCACCTGCGCCCCGCACTGCCCGTGCTGCGCGAAAGCCCAACGCGTGCCCCAGAGCTTCGGCTGCTTCTCTTTGATCTGAGCGAATTTGGCCCTCCGCAGCAACGAGTCAGGCAAGGGTTCGCCTTCGCGCTGGTTCAGCAGCGGCTTGTGATCAAACAAGTCGAGCTGGCTAGGCGCTCCGATCATGAAGAGAAAGATCACGTTCTTTGCCCGAGGGACGAAGTGGGGGAGGCCAAGGCGGGAAGGCGATATGGCAACACGGCCAGCGGAATCGCCAGCTGTGGGAGAACCTGCGAGGAGGGGGACCACTGCAGCGTTGAAGAGGGCCGTGCCGCACGCTCCGAGGAAGGCTCGCCGCGAGCCGAATCCCGGCACCGTGCGGGCATTAGAGGCAAGCTGAACGGGTTGGGTGATCTGCATGGGGTTCATTCACGGCTGATGAATTCATCCAGGTTCAGCAGGGCTCGACTGACCACCGTCCACGCCGCTCGTTCGATTCCCTCGGATTCGGGGAACTCACGCCCAAGAAAGCGCGCTGCTTCTCCTGGTCGGCTGCGGAAATCGGCGGTCTGTTCTTCCAACAAGCCTTCCAGAGTCTCGATCTCGTCGGAAGTGGGGGAGCGTCCCAAACAGCGCCTGATGGCGTATCGGATGCGATCGGAGGTGGACACCCCTCCATCTTCGAGGACTCTTGCAGCGAGGGCCTGAGCCGCTTCCAGGAACACAGGGTCATTGAGGAGAGTAAGTGCCTGCGTGGGGGTGTTAGAGCGCGTTCGCTGCGTCTGCGTCGTGAAAGCGTCGGGGGCGTCAAACAGGGTGAGGAAGGGGTATGGGGTCAAGCGCCAAAACCAGGTGTAGAGGCCACGACGATATTGATCTGCTCCCTGACTCTTCACCCATTCCGCTTTGGTGGCGCGAAAGTCCAGAACTCCCTCTGGTTGGTGAGGAAACACGCTGGGACCTCCGATCCGATGCTCGATCAACCCGCTGACAACGAGGGCACTGTCCCGGATCGTCTCGGCCTCCAGACGCGAACGATGTTGCCTCGCCACGAGTGTATTTCCAGGGTCGTGGCGATCCAACTCGGAACGCCGGCGGGACGACTGCCGGTAGGTGGAGGAAGATACGAGCAGACGGTGAATATGCTTCACGTTCCAGCCGCTGGACATGAACTCGGCAGCGAGCCAATCGAGAAGGGGTTGATGGAGTGGTCGAGGTGTTTGAATTCCGAAATCATTCTCTGTCTCGACCAGACCTCGGCCGAAATACTGTTGCCAGATTCGGTTGACCGTGACGCGCGCCGTTAATGGATTCTGGGGGGACATCAGCCATCGAGCGAGATCCCGCCGGGTAAGAGAGTGGCCAGCGCCGATGTCGGGCGGAGATAATGCAGCGGGGAATCCGGCCTGGACTGGGGCTCCCAGCGTTTCGGGATTCCCGCGAAGGAACATGCGGGTTTCGTTCGTACGGTGGGAAAGTACCGGAATCACCGGCAGTTGAGGCTGAGCCGCTTTAAGCCGCTCGAGACTCAGGCTTAAATCTTTGGCCCGCGTATCCTGTGCCCAGAACGCTTCCTCAATGGCCTGAACTTGCTCCCGGGTTCGGGTGGCCGCCGGACTCTCCAGCGCGCTCCGCACCGAAGCGGGGAGATTCCTCCGTTGGTCGGAAGTAAGTTGAGTCGCCCAGGCGGCGATTTCGGACTGCCGCGACCGGCGATGATCCTCCAGTTCCTCCTCGGCTTGCTTGATCTTCAGCTGCGCGGAGTCGCGTCGAGCCCGATCCGCCGGCGTCGCCAGGCTCAGCTCGTCATTCGCCGCCTCGTTGAAAAACGCGTAGAGCTGGTAGAACTCTCTCGTCGAAATAGGATCCGTCTTGTGGTCGTGGCACTGCGCGCAACCCACGGTGAGTCCAAGGAAGACAGTGGCCGTCGTGCTGACGCGATCGATATTGGCCTCCCAGGGGAGGTTGCCATCCAACATGTTGTTGGCGTGGAAAGCCGTTGCGATGCGTTGCTCCTCGGTCGCTCCCGGAAGCAGATCCCCCGCCAGCTGCTCCTCCACGAATTGATCGAAGGGAAGGTTCTGATTCAGCGCCCCGATGACATAGTCGCGGTAACGCCAGGCAGTTCGCGGGAGATCGGCCTCATACCCTCCACTGTCGGCATAACGTGCCACGTCGAGCCAATGTCTTCCCCATCGCTCGCCGAAGTGGGGCGACGCCAAAAGACCTTCGACCGCTTCTGCGTAGGCCACGGGACGAACGTCATGCTCGAACCGTTCCACCGCTTCGGCCGAAGGAGGAAATCCTACGAGGTCGAGGTAGAGCCGACGCAGCAACACAGCCGGCTTTGCAGGCTGCGAAGGACTCAGATGCGCCTTTTCCTGTTGCGCCAGGATGAACGCGTCGACGGGCGTAGCCAGCCACGCCGCGTTCTCAACCCTCGGCACAGACGGGCGCCGCACCTGCTCAAACGCCCAATGCGTCCCCGCTTCGGCCCACAACCCGAACCCCAGCCAAGTCGCCATCAACACTCCCGAAAGTTCAGCCTGACAGCCGGCGGAATTCATGTATTTTTGGCAATCAAAAGCATCCGGAATGGTCAGATGCACTTTGGGCTAAGAATATTCATGCAGCGGGCGAACCGCGTCAAGCGGGGATGGGTAGCAGCAGTCCTGTTGATTGTTATGCCAGGAGGGGAGGCTCTGGAAGCGAGCGAGCCTCTCGGACCTTCTTCCCGGAGAACCGGCATCGTTATAACGGAGGTGATGTACGCTCCGTCCGGCGCAGCGTCGGGGCGGAACCTCGAATTCGTTGAGATATACAATTCAAGCCCGATCCCGGAGGACCTGTCCGGGTTCCGGCTGACTGGCGATTGGGAATATCGGTTTCCTCCGAACACGGTGATGGCCCCCGGGGCCGTTCTTGTGGTTGCCGCGCACCCTCAGAGTCTTAAGGACGCTTACGGTCTCGCGACGGTTTTCGGAGGTGTCGAGACGGACCTGCCTGACGGCTCCGGAACTCTCGAACTGCGGCATCGGAGCGGAGCCCGTTTGCTTGAGATTCCGTATCAATCCCGACACCCATGGCCCGCGGCCGCAGGGGGTGGTGGCGCCAGCTTGGTGCTTGCCTTCCCGTCGCAGGGGGAAAGAAACCCTCGGGCTTGGAAAGCGAGCTCACTCATCGGGGGAACCCCGGGTGTGATCGAACGAGCCGCGCCAGAGAATGAGGCAACCCTCGTGCTGAACGAACTCTGCCTTCATCACCCTGACCCCGCATCCCGTTTCGTCGAGGTCTGGAATCGCTCGGAATCCGCCATCGATCCCACGGGCTATTGGATCCTCATCGATCCACACTCGCCGCCCTATCAGATCGCTCCCCAACCTGTCATCCCCCCGGGTGGATTCCGAGCGTTTCATGGTCTTCCCGGAACGACCTCGAGAACGCTCGTGCTCCTGGAGAATCGCGAGCGAACCAGGATTGAGGACGCAGTGCGTGTTGAACTGGGGGATGTTGCGGACACGCTCAGTCGGTTCCCGGATGGAGTGGGTCCACTGGGATTCTCGGTATCGCCCACCCCTGGACAGCGGAACAGTCCACATGTCGTTGAGGACGTCGTTATCAACGAGGTGATGTATCATCCGATCTCGGGCGACGATGATGATGAGTATCTTGAGCTGCTCAACCGAGGAACTGACACCGTGTCTCTCGATGCCTGGCGCCTCGAAGGGACGATCCGGTTTACGTTTCCTTCCGGCTCGAAACTGTCCCCAGGCGGAATGGTCGTGGTGGCGAAGAATCGCGAACGGATCCTTGAGAACTATCAGGGAATCGACCCTTCGCAAGTGGTCGGAGGTTTCTCGGGGAGTTTACGGCGTGGCTTTCCGCAGGTTCGGCTGATAAGGCCAAGGACCTTTTCGCGAACGGGGCCGACAGGGATTTCACAACAGGTCACGATCGAAAAGGTGGTGAATGAGTTTGAATGGGGCGAAGGGGGCCAGTGGGGTCGCTGGGCAGATGGGGGCGGAAGCAGCTTGGAACTGATGGATCCACGCGGCAGCAATCAGCGAGCGGGCCACTGGGCGGACAGCGACGAGACGGGCAAGGGGACTTGGACCCAGTTGGAGCGAGTCGGGATTCTCGAGCTGGGAGCCGCCGTTTACGATGAGCTTCAGTTGGTACAGCTCGGCAAAGGAGAATGTCTCATCGACGACTTGGTGGTTTCGAGGCTGGGGGAACCGAATCTGGTCCGCGGTTCCGATTTCGAGACGGATACTGCGGGATGGGTTGCCACAGGCAATCACTCCGCCTCCGGCGTTTACGAAGGGGCATTGGGTTTCGGAGGACGCGCTTATCGAGTTTCAAGTTCCGGGGGTGGAGATACGGGCGGGAACAACGTGGAGACAGACCTGACGGGTCGATTGGCAAACGGCCAAACCGGTGTGATCCGGGCGAGAGCGCGCTGGCTTCGTGGTACCCCCCTGCTCCTCATTCGAATTCGCGGCAACCCGCTGGAACTCTCCGCCCAACTTCCTGTGCCCAGGAATCTAGGAACTCCCGGACGGACCAACAGCCAGTTTCAGCCCAATGTCGGTCCAGCGATCTTCGACGTGAGGCACGAACCCGTGGTTCCCGCTCCCGACGAAACGGTGACCGTTTTCGCAAGCGTGGAAGATGTCGATGGTCTACAGGGGAACCCGCTGCTGAGGTATCGCATCGATCCGGCGATGGAGTGGCATGCCGTGGTCATGCGAGATGATGCCATGGCCGGTGACCGCCATGCGGGCGATCGTGTGTTCTCGGCGCGCCTGCCTGGCCAGCCACGGGGTGGGATCGTGGCGTTCTACATCGAAGCGCGCGACGGCTTCCGGGAGTCCAAACTGAGCGTCTTCCCGGCCCACGCGCCGGGTCGCGAGTGCGTGGTCAGGTTCGGCGACCCGGTTTCGACCCAATCGTTTGGAGTTTACCGTTTATGGCTGACCGACTCGGTTCGCCAGGAATGGGAACGCCGACCTCCGTTGAGTAACCAGTTCCTGGATGGCACCCTCATCTATCAGGATTCCCGGATCGTTTACGGCGTGGGCGCCCGCTATCATGGGAGTCCCTATAGTCGACCGGGCTACAACGGACCCACGAGGAATCTCTGCGCGTTCAACCTCGAGACTCCCAAGGACGACCCCATCCTCGGAGTGGACGAGCTCTACTTGGACCCCCCGGAACTCTATAGCAAGGATCCAACCCTCCTTCGGGAAGAACTGTCGTTCTATCTCGCCGATCGATTCGACATTCCGTTTAGCCACAAACGTTACGTGAATTTCTGGGTCAACGGAACGCGTCGTGGGATCGTCTGCGCAGAGACGCAACAACCTAATACGGATTTCATTAAGGCTTGGTTTCCCGAGGACGACCGGGGTGATCTCTTCAAGATTGATGACTGGTTTGAGTTCAGTGATTCGGGAATCATTGAATCCTGGGTGAACGCAACCCTGGAGCCCTTCACGGCTTTTGGAGGCACGAAGGCGCAGGCTCGTTATCGGTGGAACTGGGAGAAGAAAGCGAATGGCGGTTGGGATGACGACTATCGGGAGATTTTCCGCCTTGTCGACGCGTTGAACGAAAGGAACGCCGATCTCTACACCGCCAGGGTCGAGTCGTTGGTGGATGTCGAGGAGTGGATGCGTGCGTTCGCGATTCGCCACATCACCGAGGACAGCGATGGGTATGGCTACGGACGTGGCAAGAACATGTTTGCCTACAAGCCGACGGATGGCCGTTGGCAAATGATTGTCACGGATCTCGACCATGGGCTTGGCAGCTACAACCCCTCCACCAGTGATTCCTTGTATGCGGTCAATGATCCGACGATTGGCCGCATGTATCAGCATCCGCCCTTTCGACGCGCTTATTTGCGGGCGTTGAAAGAAGCCATTCAGGGTCCTTATTCCTCGGCGGCTTTTGAGAGTCGTGTCCGCGACTTGGAAACGGCGTTGACTGGGAATGCCGTCCCCGTGGGGTCACTCGCCCCTTTGAGGACCTGGATGGAGGCGAGGCGGAACTTCATTCGAACCGCTGTGGCCCTGGAGGACACGTCTCAGTTTCGACTGCTCGCTCCTCCGGCTGCGGGTTACGAAACGAACCGAAATCTCGTGATTCTTCGGGGCACGGCCCCGGTGCACATCAAGACAGTGCTCGCCAATGGGCGGCCTTATCCGACGCGTTGGACCACGCCCATCGCTTGGGAGATGACCGTCCCGCTCCACCCGGGGACAAACGACCTACGCATCGCCGGGCTCGACCGATGGGGTCTACTCGTGGGCTCAAACGAATTGGCGGTGGGCGTGAGGTTCACCGGCACGAGCGATCGAGCCGAACGCACGGTAGTGATCAACGAGATCCAACCTCGAGCCCCGCTGCCGGGCGCCGAGTTCCTGGAACTCTTCAACGCTTCACCCAGCACTGCCTTTGATCTTTCCGACTGGCGACTCGAGGGCGTGGACTTCGTCTTCCCCGCGGGGAGCCTGTTACACCCCAACAGTTTCGTCGTCATCGCGTCCAGTCCGGGAAGCTTCAGGGAAGCGTACCCTGACTTTGTCCCTCCCGTGGGGTACTTTTTGGGACGGCTTGATCCGGAAGGCGAAACGCTGCGGCTCGTTCAGGCTCCGGCGCAAAAGAGTCCGGCGGCTGTGGTGGATGAAGTCAGCTATCGGACAACGGCGCCGTGGCCTTCAAATCCCCAAGGCTCTCGGGCTTCCCTCCAGCTGATGGATGTCGCGTCAGATAACGATCATCCCAGGAATTGGTTTGCGGCGCCCCCAGAGCCTTCCAATGCACCCTACACCTACGTGGGCTTCACGAATGTCTGGCGCTACGATCAGTCCGGGCGTGATTTGAGGAAGGATTGGCGATTGGAGGATTATGATGATTCGACATGGTCAAGTGGCGCCGGGCTGTTTTTTGTGGAGAATGCAGTGTTGCCGGCCTCCAAGCGGACGGCGTTGCGGCTAGGGCCGACCACCTACTATTTCCGAACGCGTATCACAAACGACGTACCTTACGGTCCGGGTGGAACGCTCCGGCTGTATACTCTGGTGGACGACGGTGCGGTGTTTTACCTCAACAACGTGGAACTGTTCCGCTCCGGCATGCCTACCGGGGAAGTCTCCTCCATGACGTTCGCAACGCGAAACGTCAACGATGCGACGATCGAAGGCCCCTTCGATGTGCCAGCGGCCAGCCTTCGTCCGGGGGAGAACGTGTTGGCGGTCGAGGTGCATCAACTGAATGCCTTCAGTGCAGATGTGGTCTTCGGAGCGACGTTGCAGAGCGGTTTGATCCACGGCGCACCGTACACACCCGGGCGCGCAAATACTCTCCGCCAGCCGCTGCCGACGGCGACACGCATCGTGATCAATGAATGGATGGCAGCAAACACAGACTTCCTGCGCGATCCGGCAAGCGGTCTCTTCTCTGACTGGTTCGAACTCTACAACCCTTCGGGGACAATGATTTCTCTCGAGGGATGGACGCTGACGGATGACTGGAAGGAGCCCGCAAAGTTTCGCATCCCCCCAGGAAGGCAGATCGGGCCTGACGGATATCTGCTCGTCTGGGCGGACGATCGTCCGTCCCTCAATCAGGCACAGCGCGACTTACACGTGAACTTCAAGCTTGGACAATCGGGGGAGATCATCGCACTTTTTATGCCCGACGGTACTCTGTCCGATTCGGTAACCTTTGGACAACAGACTGAGAATGAGAGCGAGGGCCGGTTTCCTCAGGCTTCACCCTCGCCGTACTCCCGTTTCAAGAGCCCCTCCCCGCTGCGGAGCAACGGAACGGAGGTTCCACCGGAACCCCCTCTCCGCATCGTCACCGTGACCCTGGTGGACCGCGATCTCAGTTTGGAATGCGAAGTCGTCGTCGGCCGGACCTACGCCCTCCAGGTGCGAAGTGGGCTTGTCGAAGGGGCCTGGCAGGAACAAGGGAGAGCTGAGAGAGCGACTCGAGACCGTCTCCGCTTCGTATTCCCGGTCTCCTCCGAAGGCGTTGGATTCTATCGAATCCTCGCGATCGATCCCTGAACACCCGGAAGCGTCCGTGCGTCGAGGGTGAGGTGGATCCTAGAAACAGGAATGGAGCGGCCTCGTGCGCGCTGTGTTCGCCAGGACGGTTGTGGTCAAGGCGTTTGACGCGGCGCATTGGATCGCACGGTGCTGAAGAAGCGCCGGGTGAATTCGATCATGTATTCAAAATCGCTCCCGCTCTGGAGCCATTGCACGCCGGCGGCGATCGCCTGGCGGGCATACTTCTCTTGAGCCGGGCCGCCCATGCCAACAAATAACCCTCGGGCCTTCGCCGTCCGGATCACACGTTGAATGGCGTGTTGAACGTCTGGATGAGTCACGTCACCGGGACAGCCCAGCGAAATCGAAAGGTCGAACGGGCCGAGCACGAGGCTGTCGAGACCGGCTACGGAGGCAATTTGATCCAGTTCTGCCATCGCCTCGGCGTGTTCAATTTGCACGGAGACGAACAGGTCGCGGTTGGCGGTTTGCAGGTAATCGACGGCGTGCCCGTAATCGGAAGAGCGGCGCGGACCGTAACCGCGATCACCGAGGGGCCGGTAGCGGCACGCGTCCACGACGCGACGCACTTCGGCGGCCGAGCGTACCTGGGGCACGATGATGCCGGCAGCACCGGTATCAATGACCCGTTTGATGAGGGACGGATCGGATCCTGGCACGCGCACGAGCGCCGGGACATTGACGGCGCGGGCCGCGATGAGGTGCGCTTGCAGGCTTCCCAAGCCCAGAGGGGTGTGCTCCAGATCGATCCAGAAAAAATCCGCGCAGGGGCCCAACGCCTCCGTCACAGCCGGATCGCCAAGCGTGATGCCGACACCCAGGCAAACCTGGCCTGAACGCATTTTTTGTCGAAACGTCGCGATCGACGCAAAGAGATCCATAGGCGGTCAGGGCTGCAGCCGGAGTTTTGTGCGTAGCCAGGCGAGAGTCTCCTCCTTGTATTCCCGGGCTTGCGGCAATTTCTCCCACCCGCCGGTGCCATGGGAACCGCCCAGGATCGAGAGCAGGGTACAGTCCGCTCCCTTCCGTTTCATGCGGTCGTGCATGCTGACCGCCTGTTCGTAGGGGACATGAAACTCACGCGTGCCGTGGATGAGCAAGTAGGGCGGCATGTCTTTGCGGACGTAGCTCACGGCGGAGGCGGCCTGGACAATTGGCATCGCCTCCTGCGTCGCGGCGGTGATGTTGAGCAACGCCTTCAATCCAGGGGAGAGACATCCGCCCGCCGGCATGGGTTCGGCCCGTCCGTCCATGATACACGGATTCTCCTGCACGCGCGTGACCAGGTCATGTTCACCGAAAAGCGAGACGACACCCGCGACGCGGTTCTCGGGTCGAGCTCGTCCACCAACGACCGAAACGATCAGTCCCCCTGCGGATTCTCCCATCAAGATCAGTTTGTCCGGATCCAACTTCCAGGAGCGAGCGTGGGCCTTGATGAAAGCGATGGCGGCTTCGACGTCATCCACGCACGCAGGAAATGGGTGTTTCGGGGCCAGCCGATAATTCACCGACACCATGGCGAAGCCGGAGGCGAGGATCGGATCGAGCAGGGTTCGCGGAAATTCTTTCTTATCGCCGGATACGAAGCCGCCGCCATGCACCCAGACGATGGTCGGGAAAGGCGCGGGTCCTTCCTGCGGCACATACGTGTCCAGAGTCAACCGCACGTCCCCGATGACCGCGAATTCAAGATTGGTGCGGACGTCCGTGGCCGGCGCCGCGAGGAGTTCCGGCCGGACCAGCGCGCCAAACAGCGCGATCAAGAGAAGGCCGATGATCCCGGCGGGGTGTTGACATCTCGGAGGTGTGACGGGTCTCATGCGAGTGGGTTCAGAAAGTTGCGATTGGATTGAGCGGGGAACCGGTTCCCCCAACCACGCGGAGCGGCGCAACGGTGAACAGGAATTCCCAACGATTGCGTTTGGCGCATTCGACGCCGGCTTGTTCCATGTCCAGGACATCGAGAATCCAGACTCCCATGGCTACGACTGCGATCTGATGCACGGGCATGGCCACGCCTTCGACGCCGGACGGCATGACGTCGCTGGCGGAATCACTGCCCAGGATGGCAATGTCACGCTGTTTGAACCACGGCATGCAAGAGGCGTGCAGCCCGGCAAACTTCGACATATTCCAAGGCCCCAGCGCTGCGCGCCGCGCCCAACGGCCCGTGCGGATCAGGACAATGTCCCCTGAACCCACCTTGATGCCGGCCTTCTTTTCCCAAGCATCCAGGTCCGATGGAAAAATCGCCTCGCCCAAATCCAGGTAGTCCCTTCCCTTCAACCGCGGGATGTCGAACAGGATCGCGCGGGCAAAGATGCCGTCCTTGAGTTGTTCAATGCCGCACTTCTTCGCGCCGGACTCGACGACTTCCTCCTTCGCAAAGCCGTTGTACATCTTGCCCTGGTGGAAGATGTGGCACAGGGCGTCAAAGTGCGTGTGAACGTAACCGTGGTAGTTAACGCTGATGAGATCGCTCGCGCCCTCGGCGTCGGTCAATCCCGTGCGGAGCATCTGGTGAGTGTAGGGGGTCAGACAGTCGGCCGCCTTCTGCGTCACCGCATCGTGTCCCAACGAAATGGAAACGCCCTCCTGAACCAGTTTCGCTGCCTCGCGCCGTTTGGCCGGGGTGATGAGATTGACGGCCCCCAATTGGTCGTCCTTGCCCCAGCGGCCCCAGTTCGACAATTCCTTCATCCATCGCTCGATGTCGGCCTTGGTCAGTGAGCGGGTCGGCTCCGCGCTCTGGCTCGGCAGCGTGTAGGTGAGCAGAAAGCCGAGGCACAACGACCACGTCAGGCGATGGACCATGCTTGCAGACATCAGGAGGGGGGTCGCGTACGCACGTAGAGAATTGGCTTGCATGGGGTGACTTTCTAGCAAGACGTCCCGAAGCTGCAATGCAATTTCAGCGATTCGCATTCCGGGGGCGCATCTCACATTTTCCCGGTGTGACCGCCCTCGTAATCGTAATCGGCACTTGGTCTTCGATACCAAGGATTCCTTCGTGCAGTTGCTAACTCGAGTTCAGGGACGTTTGATAGACTTCTAGCCTTTTTGGGTTCGTACCAGACGCTGGCGGATTGGAAGTCCGCGACACCGTTGACTGAAAAAGTCTGCGCGAGTACTGGCCCGGACTTTTAGCCGCACCCCAGGACGTTCAAGCGTTCAATTCACGCTTTCACGCTTGCGGCGGTTTACGACGCGGGGATACCATGCGGACTATTGGTATGCGGGTCCCAGTTTTGCCACCTTCCATCGCGCACACCGGTGCCCAGCGTACCGGCGCGTGTTGCTCGACAAGGCGATGGATGTTCCCGGACAGTCGCAGTTCGAACCCTAGTCGGCAGGATTTCCAAACCGACGCGCGCCTCAGCCTGCGGACTCGTCCATTGCGTGGTTTTTCCCTTCTGGTGGGCATGATGGCCTTGATGTGGATGGGAGTTGGCGGCTCGGCCAGCATAGGGGCTGGCGCGCCACCGCCTCTCGCACCGAACGATGCCTCGCTTCGTGATCATCTCCAGATTTGGCTGCGAGCCGATGTTCTGCCGCTCCAGGATGGCGCGCAGCTTTTCCGATGGCCTGACGCCAGTGGGCACCATCGCGATGCCGCGCCGACGGCAGGCGTTTATGACGGCACCGGGACGCCGCCGCTGTTTGTTAAGGCGAGTTCCATTCAAGGCCGGCCCGCCGTCCGTTTTGGCCAGGGCAACGGACTCGGAACTCCGGGCGATCGACCCGTGGAAATCAAAGGCGACGCGGCGTACACACTCTTCGTGGTGGCCAACCTGAAATACCAGGACGGCGCGAGCCGCGATGTGATCGTGGGGTTTGGAGAACCGCTCGACCCGAAGAACTCGGATCGTCCGGGGGCGGGATTGCTCGAGATCGATCGAACGTCGGAAGGCCGGCACCGTCTGGATCACGCCGGTGGATTTAAGCGGGACGCGCTCGTGGGCCGGCCTGGGTCCTTCGCGTCATTCTACGATCAGGCACACCTGATCACTCTCGTCAAGCGGCCCGGGCCAATGCGGGAGACCTCAGCCATCTTCATCAACGGCGAGCCGATCGACACCGTCGCGTCTTCGGGCGTGCAGGCCGTGCCGGACATCCGGCCGCGGGCGGATTTCAGCGTCGTTTTGGGGCATGCCCACGCCGTGATGGGTTCGTTGAACGGAGACATCGCCGAAGTGGCGCTCTACAACGCCGCGCTCTCGACGGACAAACGCCAGGCGGTGGAAAGGCACCTGGCCGAGCGCTACGGCATCCTCGCGGAAGGGCCGGCGGACGAACCTGGACCGGAACTCGTCTCCGCCCGCGAGCGCGATCATTGGGCGTTCCGAAAGGCGCTTCGCCCTGAAGTGCCCAAGGACGGCGTGTCGAGTGGCGCGATCGATCGGTTCCTGGAGGTGAAACTTCAGGAATCTGGTCTGCGTTTTGCGCCCGAGGCTGATCGGGCCACGCTCCTGCGCCGAGTCACGTTCGACCTCATCGGGCTGCCGACCACGCCCGAGGAGCTTCAGGCGTTCATCAACGACACGGCGAGCGACGCATACCAGAAGGTGGTCGATCGGCTGCTTGGCTCCCCGCATTTCGGCGAACGGTGGGGGAGGCACTGGCTCGATCTGGTGGGCTACGTCGATGTTACCGGCAATGACCAGAACGCCGAACAAATCATTCTCGGCCCGAGCAAGTGGCGTTATCGCGATTACATCATTCGGGCGTTCAACACGGACAAGCCCTGGGACCGCTGCCTGACGGAGCAGATCGCGGGCGACGAATTGAAGGACTGGCGCCGGACGTCGCATTACACGGACGCCGATCGCGACTTGCTCATCGCCACGGGCTATTTGCGAACGCCGATCGACGACACGCACGAGGTGGACCTCAACAAGGTTCCGTTCCGATATCAGGTCGTCCACGACACCGTGCAGGTCGTGGGCGCGAGCTTGTTCGGGCTGACGCTCCAATGCGCGCGGTGTCACGATCACAAGTTCGATCCCGTGCCGGCGCGTGATTATTATCGGTTCATGTCGCTCTTTACGCCCGCGCTGAATGCCCGAGCCTGGCTGCAACCCAAGGATCGAGAAGTGCCGGACGTGTCGCCGGCAGAGCAGGCGGAGATCAAGCGCTTCAACACCGATCTCGACCGCCAGTTGGAACCGCTCGTGGCGGAGGCGAACAGCCTTCGCCTGGCGGGGACCAACCGCGTGCTGGAGACGCGCCTGGCGGCGATTCAGGAACCGGTTCGAACCGAGTTGCGAACCGCCTTCACGTCTCCGCCAGAGAAGCGCAGCGAGGCCCAGAAGAAGCTGCTCACGGAACACGCGGACAAGATCACGACGGAGGACGTGCGGAACTCGTTGAACGAGGCGCAACGCGCCCGGCTTGATTCGCTTGACCAGGAGACGGCAGCGCTGCGGAGCCGAAAGAAGAAGTGGGGCGATATCCGTGCGTTCTTTGAAAGCGGGCCGCCGCCGCGAGGCCACATTTTCCAGCGCGGAGATCATGAACGGCCTGGCCGGCGGGTGGAGCCGGGCTGGCTGAGCGTTCTCTGCGCGTCCGACCCAGGCGCCCTTCTGCCGAAACGAAATGAGAGCCAGGGAGACAGCAGTGGCCGCCGGCTCGAGTTTGCCCGGTGGCTCACGGAACCCAACGGCGCTCCGGCCAGCCTGAACGCGCGGGTGCTGATGAACCGGTTCTGGCAGCAACTGTTTGGCGAGGGCCTTGTGCCCACGCCGGAAAACTTCGGACGCAACGGGCAACCGCCCACTCACCCGGCGTTGCTCGAATGGCTGGCGCGCGAGTTCATCGACTCGGGCTGGCGGATCAAACACATGATTCGGTTGATGGTCTTGTCCTCCGCCTACCGGCAGGCCGGCCGTCTCGCGGAGGTTTCCGAAAAGCTCCCGCCGGAACTCAACGAATCGGTGCAAACGGCATTGACGATCGATCCCGAGAACCGGCTGCTGTGGCGTCAGCGTCTGCGGCGGCTCGAATCTGAGATTGTCCGAGACGCCATCTTGGCGATCAGCGGACGCCTTGATCGGAGCCAGTTCGGCCCGGCCGTTCCGTTGATCAGCCTGCCCGATGGCTCCGCCGCCCTCGCTGCGGACGACCAACTGCCGACTCCGACGAGCCGCTGGCGGCGATCCATTTACTTGATGGGCCGGCGGAATTTTCATCTGCCGATTCTGGGCAGCTTCGATCAGCCGATCCTGAACACCACGTGCGCACGCCGAAGCCACTCGAGCGTGGTCTTGCAACCACTCACGATGCTCAACGACGCGTTCGTGCTGGAACAGGCTCGAGACTTCGCCGCGCGCGTGAGGGGGGAGGCGGACAATGACCCCGCGCGAATCGCAGTCGCCTTCCGACTCGCCCTCGGACGCCGACCGGCGCTCGAGGAGATTGAATGGAGTCAGCAGTTTCTCGCGGACCAGGCGATCAACTATCGGCAGGCCAATCCGACCGATGGCCAGGGTGACGCCTCGGCATGGACCGCCTTCTGCCAGATGCTCTTCAACACCAGCGAGTTTCTCTACCTGAACTGAGCGCGCAAAAGTGTATTCGCCATGATCTCTCCTCTCTCACCCCGATCGGCGCCGTCAGCCACGAGCGATCTCTCCTCACTCCTTGCACGGGCCGAGTTGGGCCCGTTGTCCCGTCGCGATCTGCTGCATCGTTGTGGCCTTGGGCTGGGGGCCTTCGCCCTGTCGTATCTGGCGGGTGAGAGCACTGGACGGGCGAGCAGCCGGCCGCATCTCGACCTGCGTCCGCGAGCGCCCCAGTCCCGCGCACCAGCTCGGGCAATGATCATGCTGATGCAGACCGGCGGGCCGAGCAACATGGACCTGTTCGATCGCAAGCCGGAGCTGGAGCGTCGCAATGGCGAAGCGCATGGCGGCAACTTTGAAACGTTTCAGCAAGGCAACACCAACAAGCTGCTCGGCTCGGTCTATCCGTTTCGGCGCTACGGCAATTGCGGCATGGAATTGTCCGAGCTGCTGCCCGAGATCGGTGGCGTGGCGGACGAAATCTGCCTGGTGCGCTCCATGGTGAGCGACAACAATAATCACACCGAAGCGATCATCCAATTCGCCAGTGGCAAGATTCTGCCCGGACGTCCGACGCTGGGCGCATGGATCGCCTACGGCCTGGGCAGCGAGAATCAGAATCTGCCCGCGTTCGTCGTCCTGCGGGATCCCGAGGGATTTCCCACCAGCGGCAAACTGATGTATCAACCGGGCTGGTTGTCGCCGATCTTTGGTGGCACGGAGTTCAACCCCAAGGGAACACCCGTGCAAAACCTTTCCCCCGCCGTGCCCGTGCCCGCCGCCGTGCAACGCCGAAACCTCGAGTTCCTGGCCCAGCTTAACCGACGGCATCAGAACCGGAATCCCAACGAGGCCGAACTCGACGCGCGGATTCGCAACTATGAGCTAGCCGCCCGCATGCAACTCGAAGCCGTGGACGTCGCGGACCTTTCCCGCGAGTCTGCCGCCACCCGGCAGCTCTATGGTTTGGACAGTTCCAATCCGGCTCGAGCGGGCTATGCGCGCCGGCTACTCATGGCGCGGCGACTGGTCGAAGCCGGCGTGCGCTTCGTGTTGGTGTTTGCCCCGGTCCGAGACGCGAATTGGGATCATCACGGAGACGTGAAAGGCGGTCTCGCCAAGGCCTGTGCCGCGACGGATGCGCCGAGCGCCGCGCTGATCCGAGACTTGCGAGCCCGGGGGCTGCTTGATTCGACCGTGGTGCTGTGGGGCGGAGAGTTCGGGCGGTTGCCCATCACGCAAGGACAGGGCGGACGTGATCATAACCGGCATGCAGGCGCTGTCTGGCTGGCCGGAGGCGGATTCAAGCGCGGTTTCGTCTATGGCCACACGGACGAGCTGGGCTACCAAGTGACAAGTCAGAAGATGGGAGTGAGTGATGTGCACGCCACGGTCCTCTGGCAGATGGGCTTGGATCATCGCCGACTGGCCTTTCAACACCTTGGTCGCGATGAAACGTTGACCGATGCGGACATCACGAGCGCGACGGTGACCACTGACTTGATCAACTGATTCGAAGTGTTTTTCGCAATAAGTTTTGCTTGATCAAAAGGCTGGAAAGTGTTATTTTTTTTATATAACCCAAAACTTTGCCTGAAAGGTGCCGCACTTCAGCGGTTTCGTCTGTTCTCGTTTTGGTTAGGCGGTTGGAAGTGTGGGTGTTGGGGTTCCGCGGCTCGGCGTGGCCTGACGACATCGTTCTGAAAAGCGGGCTTTCGGTGGAGACAAAGTTGGAAGTTTATGTCGGGCCCCTTGGAATCACTGCTTTTCTGGCGCGCCAGTGATGGCTGACCAGAAATCAACTGGGTCGGATTCATGAACGTGAAGTTGTTGCCCCTGTCACTCGATTGTTGCGCGGGCGTCCGCTCGACCGCTCGATGTGCTCGGCTTCGCTCTATCATTCAGGGCGTTGCCGTCGTTTGCCTGATGTTGATGTCGTTTGGAGGGAGTCGGCTCATCGCAGGACCGACCGACGTGGTAATCAACGAGATTCTGTATCACCAAGACCCGAACAACACCGGCGATGAGTTCATTGAACTCTACAACCGCGGCGGCACGCCGGTGGATTTGACCGGCTGGATCGTCGATGGCGGTGTGGATTTTGCGTTTCCCGATGGAACGATCTTGCTCGGCGGCGCGTATCTGGTCATTGCGCGCGACGCCACGGCAGCAGGTGCTTTCTACGGCGTCACGAACATCTTGGGGAATTACGTCGGACGCCTCGACAATGGCGACGACACGATCAGGCTCAAGGACAATGGCAGCCCTCGCCGAATGATCGATTTCGTTTCGTACGACGACTCGGCTCCATGGCCCAGTGAAGCCGATGGCGGTGGTGCGTCCCTCGAACTGATCTCGCCGGACGTTGACAACAATACCCCGGCCAATTGGAGCGTGGGGCAACCCTATTCGCCCGGGGTGTCCAACAAGCCCGGCGTTCCCGGTGGGAGCGCCATCGTCATCAACGAAATCATGTACCTCCCTCAGCGCGAAGAGCTGCGCGAGAAGTTCGACGCCGTGAATGCCGGTCAATATTACGAAGCGGGCGACGACGAACTCGGCGAATACGTCGAGCTGTTCAATCGCGGCACGCACCCGGTGGACCTCGCGGGCTGGGCTTTCACTGAAGGTATCGCGTTCACGTTTCCGCCCGGCACGGTGGTGGCCGCGGGCGCGCATCTCGTCGTGGCGGCCGTGCCGCAAGCGGTAACGTTGCGCTTCGGCATCACCAATGTCGTCGGGCCGTTCGTCGGCGTACTCGATGACGGCGGCGAACGACTCACGCTCCGCGACGCGCTCGGCTGGGTGGCGGACACGGTGCGCTACAACGACCGGCATCCCTGGCCGGTTGGACCGGACGAATTCGGCTACTCGCTCGAATGCATCAATCCTCACAGGGATAACAGCACGGCGGCGAATTGGCGCGCCAGCCGCGGCAGATTGGCCCAAGCCCATGTGGCGTGGCAAACGATCACGGCGACGGGCATCGCGATGTCGGACAAGCTCTTCGTCGCGCTGAACGGCGCAGGCGAATGGCTGGTGGATCAAGTGGAAGTTCGTCCGGCAGTCGGCGGCGCCAACCTGCTGGCGAATGGTTCCTTCGAGCCGGACGACTCCGGCTGGACCAAGGTCGGGAACCATTCGACGTCACGCCGAACGGACGACGCAGCGTTCGATGGCAGGGGGAGTTTTCTGGTGATTGCTCAAGGTGCGGGCGATGGCGAGTCCAACTACGTCGGTGTGGCGAACGTCCCCGGTATCACGATCGGCCAGAGTTACACGATCACGTGCCGCGCGAGTTTTCAGAAGGGAGCCGACGCGGTTACAATTGGATTTGCCGGAGCGGGGTTCTCGCCGCTCATAGCGGCCTCCGGCGGAATTCACAACTTGGCGAAAGACTGGAGCGACTGGCTGAACCCCAGCTACGGATGGAGTTACCGGCATCGGACCGGCACGGTCATCACCGCGCGCGTTGCCCGCTGGCGCACGGCCGATCTCGGCACGAATCAGCCGGCGTGGACCGCTGGCGGCACGACCGGCACTCCGGGCTGGTGCAAAAGCACCGGCTCGTCGAAAGCGCCCGGCGCCCCACGTCCGGAGTATGATTTCCCGACAGGCTCGGTCATGTCGTACGGTCCGTCCGAAGTTTGGTGGACCGCATCCTCCAGCCAACGCGTGACCATCTCGGGCGGTGTTTGGCTCCTGCGCCGCATCGGACGCAGTCAGCACTGGTACATCAAACTCAACAACACCGAAATCACCGCCGGCGATTTATTCAACACCAACCTCACCATCAACTCGCGCTCACCGCTGTCATTCGAAACGGGAAGCAAGGGGCCGAGCGCGTTGATCGTGAACGTCGTGGCCGGTGATGTCCTCAAATTCGGCGCAACGCCGCTGGCGCCGAATCGCTCCGACGATTACGTCGGCTACGATATTTCGCTGGCGTTTGGCGAATCGGTGGCGCCGCCCATCATCGCGCCGCCGGTGGCCGGGTTCATCGGCTGCGGCACCCCGGGCCGGCTCAATTCGGTGGGAGCCGAGCCATTGCCACCGTTGGTCGATGGCTTAACGCACTTTCCCGATAAGCCCGCCTCGACGAACGACGTGTTGGTCACCGCCCGCGTCCAAGGCGAAGCGCCGCTTGAGTCGGTCCAGCTTAAGACCATGATGAACGCCGCGACGAACGAGACGTGGCTCGAGATGTTCGATGATGGCCTGCACGGCGACGGTGTGGCGAACGATGGTGTCTTCGGCGTTTGGGTTCCTGCCAGGGCGTCCCAAACACTCGTGCATTACCAGGTCGTGGCCACCGACACGCGCGGCGTGACGACACAGTTTCCTTACGCAGACGACCCATCGCCCACGCAGGCTTATTTCCACTATAACGGCGAGATCAATACGCGCAGCACGCTGTTTCACCTGTTCATCCCGACGGCGAATCTGAACAGGCTCAATGCCAATCCGCGCTCGGACGACTACGTCGATTGCTCGCTGGTGATCGACCACATCGCCTATCCGCACGTGGGCGCGCGGTATCGCGGGCGCCGTTCGCGCGACGATCCGAAGCGTCCGTGGAAATTCCAATTCAACAAGGACCATCTCTACAAGACCAACCGCACCTACGACACGATGTACTCGATTCCGCTGGAGCAGAAGATCGCCTTCGAGCTGTTTGACTCAGCGGGCATTGATAACTTGCAACACGAACTGGTGCGTTTGCACATCAACGGCTCGTTCTGGGGCGTGTACATCGGCTTCGAAAGCCCGACCGGACGCTGGCTGGGCAAGCACGGCCACCATGAAGGCGGCGAGGTGTACAAAGGCCGAACGGTCGAAACGCCCGCGCAGTGGAAGAACTCCGACCTGTTCCACAATCAGATCGTCACGGATTACGACTATTGGGGCGCGTATAACAAGAAGGTGCGTCCTCTCGAGCCGCCGGACTCGCTGCGCGAACTGGTCGATGCGCTGAACGACATGTCCGATGCCCAGTTGCTGCCGTGGCTCGATGCGCACGTGGACCTGGACCAATGGTTCAAGCGCTGGGCGCTCAACGTGTGCATGAACATCGATGACTTCACCGGCCACAACTACTACCTGTTTCTTCCCGGCGAGCCGGGCGGCAAGTGGAAGATGCTCGGCTACGACTTCGATTCCGGGTTCACCTTCGGGCGCGTGGGCCAAATCCGCGCCCTCTACGGCGACGGCGGCGGCGGCGACAATCCGGCGTGGCAACGCGGCAAGCTGTATCAACGGGTCTCGACGAATCCCACCTTGCGCCGCATCTATCTGCTCACCCTGCGCAAGATGGTTCGCGACGTCATGAAGCTCGAGGTCATCATTCCGCGCATCCGGGAACTGTTCACGCTCATGACGCCAGACCGCACGGCGGACCTGGCTCGTTGGAGTACGATCCGCACCAGCATTAACGAAGCCACTAACGTGTTGACGAGCCAACGCCGCTCTCTCTCGAACTTCCTCGCGCTCGCTTCGACGGGCCTGCCGTCTCCGGACAAGACGCCCGCGCTCTCGCTGGCGAACGGCGAAGTGCAGCCGGGGACCACGGTGAGCCTCACCACGCAACCCGGCTGGCTCGCTTACGTCACGTTGGACGGCTCTGACCCGCGACTTTCGCTGAGTCGACAACTTTACACCGAACCGATTTCCATTCAGCAGGCCGGAATACTGAGGGCCGCCGCCATCCTTCCCGTGGGCCAGACGCTCGCGAACGGAAACTGGACTGATCTTGCCGAGGCGACGTTCACCGTTGTTCCGCGTCCGAGGCTGATCGCGCGGGCGCAGGGGCTATCGCTCCAACTGAGTTGGGCCGCCCCGTTCACGAATCACATTCTCGAAGCGGCCACGGCCATCCAGGGCCCTTGGATCGGAGCGAGCGGACCCCAAACGCAAGTGGGCAATGAGATCCACGTTGGACAGAGCCTGAGCGGTCCCACTCGCTTCTTCCGGCTCAGAGAGCGTTAAGAAGCAGCTGAAGCGCCGTATGGGAAAAAAAGATTTGTTGCCATCGCTGGTGAGACCCACCCGACGGCGACCGAAACTGAACAGTGAATAACTCAGAAAACCACATATTAATTATGAAGACGCAATCGAAAGCAATAATCCCGAGAGCAATGGCGGCCGTCCTAGCCGGACTATTGGCGAACATTTTCTCACCGCTGCACCTCCCAGGGGCGGTGCATGACGTGGCCGCCGATTTCAGTCTCGACGCCAACCCGACGTCCGGCGGCTGGCAGTACAGCGAGTCGGTCGCCAATGGCGGCGGACCAGTCGGCGCGCGCGGGGACAATTGGAACGCGCCCGATTTCGGGCCGGGGCAGCCAGGTTGGCTCGGGATGCGCTCCGGGGCGCACGCGGGCTGGGCCTTGCGCATCGACAACGGCAATGACACGCCCACCTACGACGACCCCGTCGGGACGATCCTGACGCACGGCAACACCAGCGTTCTGTGGAAATCGCCGCCCGGCGACACCGATCGGTTCGCAACGATCAGCGGCGGGCTTTGGAATATTCGCCACTTCAATCGCAGCGGCACGTGGCGACTTTTAAAGAACGACTCGGTGCTGTCACAAGGCACGATCGACGATCTCACCGGCACTTCTGATCAGCCGTTGAGCCTGGAGTCCGGCAGCGGTGGCAGCGCCGATTTGCGGGACATTCCGTATCACCCGGGCGATTTCTTTCGGCTCGAAATTCTACAGAACGATTTCGTTGCGGTTCGTTTCACGATCACGACCACGGCGACCACGGATCCGTTTATCTCAGCCCATCCGCAAAGCCAGCTTGTGGTCGCGGGCAGCGCGGTCACTTTCTCGGCCACGGCGTCCGGGTCGGCGCCGCTCACCTACCAATGGCAACAGAATGGCGTGGATGTCCCGGGGGCGACGGGCCCGTCGCACTCCATTGCGTCGGTCAGTCCAGCCGACGGAGGCAGCTACCGTGTTGTCGTCACGAGTCCGGGTGGGAGCCGGACGAGTCGGGCGGGCGTGTTGGTGATCGATGCGCCGGGGCCGGTGACGCCGAGCGTGCATGACTTGACCAACGACTTCACGCTCCAGGCCAATCCCACCTCGCGCGGCTGGCAATACTCGCAAGCTCTCGACGCGGGCGGCGGGGTGGTGGGACCGGTCTCGTTTAACTGGGTCGAAAGCGTTTTCGGCGCGAATCAACCCGGCTGGCTGGGCATTCCGGCGACGCCGTTCATCGGCTGGGCCAAACGCATCGACAACGCGAAGGACTTGCCGAACCTCGACGCGCCTTTCGGCGCCGTGATGACGCACGGAACTTCCAGCGTCAAGTGGACCGCCGCAGCCGGTGAGACGGACCGGTTCGCGACGATCAGCGGAGGAATCTGGTCGATCGAACGCAACGCTCGCGGACAGAAGTACCGCATTTGGAAAAACGACATGTTCCTGCTGGCTGAACAAGTGGTGAGCCGCGGTTCGTCCGACACGCCGAACAGTTTTGACCGAGCGCCCACGGCGATGGAATTAGCGGGAGTTCCTTATTCACCGGGAGATTCGTTTCGGTTGGAGATTCTGCCATTGTCCGGCCCCGGGGGAAGTTTGATGGGGCCGTACGGCGATTTGCAGGGCGTGCAGTTTACGATCACTACTTCGACGACAGGCCCCGATCCCGCGATCGCCACGCATCCGTTCAGCCAAAAGGTCAACGAAGGCGACGACGTGACGTTCACCGTCGCCGCCGTGGGCGCCGCGCCGTTCAGCTACCAGTGGTTTTACGAAGGCGTCGAGATCGCCGGTGAAACCGGGGCGTCGCTCGCGCTGAACGACGTGGCGTTCGAGCGCTCGGGCACCTACACGGTGCAGGTGAGCAACGGAAACGGCTCGCGCACGAGCCTGCCGGCGAACCTTCAAGTCACGCCCCGGCCCGACTCAGTCAGCGGCGCGCGTCATGATTTGTCAGCCGACTTCAGCCTCGACGCGAATCCGACGGCGACCGGCTGGCAATACAGTGAATCGATCGCCAACGGCGGCGGGCCGGTCGGAAATGTGGTTCCGAATTGGAATCAACCGGACTTCGGCCCCAGCCAACCGGGTTGGGTCGGCGTGCGCGCCGGCGCCCACGCGGGTTGGGCCAAGCGCATCGATAACGGCAGTCCGACGCCCACGTATGACGACCCGGTCGGGTCGATCATTACGCACGGGCCGACCAGCGTGATGTGGACGGCGCCCCCGGATGACCGCGGCGGCGTCGCGGACATCCGCGGCAGTCTTTGGAACATCCGCCATCTCAACCGGCCGAGTAACTGGCGCATCTTAAAAAATGACACGGAGCTCCTGACCGACGGAGTGGTCGATGACAATTCCGGCGATTCACGCTCGCCCCTGAATTTTGCGAACGGCTCGAGCGGCCCGAATGCGTTGCGCAACATTCCTTACCAGGCGGGAGATTCCTTTCGCTTCGAAGTCGCAAGCGTCGGCGTGAACGATTTCGTCGCCCTCAACATGACTATCATCACCCGGCAACTGCACGATGCCAGCGCCGATTTCAGCCTCGAGGCGAATCCCACTTCGACTGGCTGGCAGTACAGCCGCGCGCTGGCGGACGGCGGCGGCATCGTGGGTCCCGTCACGCCAAACTGGAATCAGCCGGACTTCGGCGGCGGTCAACCCGGCTGGCAAGGTGCGTCTCCGCCGGGCGCGCACGCCGGTTGGGCGCGGCGCGTTGACAACGGCAATCCCACGCCTCCGCTGGACGATCCGGAAGGCACGATCATGACCCACGGCAGAACCAGCTTGCTGTGGCGCGCGCCCGGCAACGACCCCGGCGGCCTGGCCGACCTCAGTGGCGGGTTATGGAATTTGCGCCGCTTGAATCGCAGCGGCACGTGGCGGCTGTGGAAGAACGACACGATCCTGATCACCAGCGGCGCGATCAACGACGATTCCGGCGCGTCCGGCAATCCGTTGAATCTGGCGGCAGGCGACAGTGGCCCGGGAGGGTTGCGGGGCATTCGTTACCGAGCCGGCGATACGTTTCGGCTGGAAGTGCTGGAAGAAGATTTCGTGGGCGTGAGACTGCGGATCAGCACGTATCCCGTGCCGGCTGATCCGATCGTTTCGCGCCATCCCGACGATCAAACGGTGATCGCCGGCGGCGACGCGACGTTCAGCATCCGAGCCCTCGGCACGTCCCCGATCAGCTTTCAATGGCAATTTAAAGGCGCGGATTTGCCGGGCCAGACGAGTTCCACCCTGACGCTCACGGGTGTCTCCTTCGCGCAAGCGGGCCAGTACCGCGCCGTGGTCAGCAATGCCGTCGGCGTCGTGCTGAGCGACGAGGCCACGCTCACCGTGAAGGCGCCGCCGCCGGCCATCAAAGGCACGCGGCACAGCCTCGCGGCCGACTTCAAACTCGACGCGAATCCGACGAGCGATGGCTGGCAATACAGCGAGTCGCTCGGCAATGGCGGCGGGCCGGTCGGTCCTGTGGTTCAAAACTGGAATCAGCCGGACTTCGGCGCGAACCAGCCCGGCTGGGTCGGCGCGCGCGCGGGCGCTCATGCGGGTTGGGCCCGGCGAGTGGACAACGGCAACGCAACGCCGAGCTACGACGATCCGCCCGGCACGATCCTGACGCACGGAGCCACCAGCGTTCTCTGGAAGGCCCCGGCCAATGATCGCGGCGGGGTGGCCGACATCAGCGGCGGTTTGTGGAATATCCGCCACTTCGGTCGCTCCGGCACGTGGCGGTTGTGGCACAACGACACGATCTTGATCAGCGAAGGCATAATCGACGATTCGCAAGGCACTTCCGCTGCGCCCAAGAGTTTTGCGACGGGCAGCGGCGGTGAAAGTGCGCTGCGCGGCATTGCCTACGGGGCGGGCGATACGTTCCGCCTCGAGATTCTGGCCGGCGATTTTGTCGCCGTGGACTTCGCGCTCACAACGAGAAAGGTTCATGACTTGGTCGCTGACTTTGCTCTCGACGCGAATCCAACGGCGACCGGCTGGCAATACAGCGAATCGCTCGGCAACGGCGGCGGGCCTGTGGGCGCGGCCGTTGAGAATTGGAACCAGCCCGACTTCGGGGCGGGCCAGACCGGCTGGGTCGGCGCGCGCGCGGGCGCTCATGCGGGTTGGGCCAAGCGCATCGACAACGGCAACGCCACTCCCAACTACGATGACCCGATCGGCAGCGTGTTGACGCACGGGCCGACCAGTGTGTTGTGGACGGCGCCTCCGAACGATCCCGGCGGCGTCGCGTGTCTGGCCGGCGGATTCTGGAACATCCGCCAATTCGGGCGCAGCGGACTATGGCGGCTGTGGGGGAACGAAACGAATCTGTTGTCCGAAGGCACAATCAATGACAGCTCCGGCACCTCGACGTCGCCCAAGGGCTTGAACTCCGGCAGCGGCGGCGCGGCGGCGTTGCTGGACCTCCCTTACTCGGCGGGTGATTCGTTCCGGCTCGAGATTCTCCAAGGCGACTTCGTGTCGGTGCAATTCAGCATCGCGACCTACACGCCTGATCCGCCGCTGACCGTGGCCATCCGAGTCGCCGGAACCAATGTCGAAATCTCGTGGACCGGTGCCGGGACGCTGCAAGAAGCGGACGCTGTGACCGGAGCGTGGAGCGACTCGGCCAACGCGAACAATCCACACGTGGTTCCTCCAACAATGGCGGCGAAGTTTTACCGCTTGATTCGCCGGTAGATGGCATACGAACGGCAAAACGGTCGAATAAAACTCGCATTCGGACGGTCTTTTCATGAAAGTTACGACCGATCGAATTGAAGCATGAACAGACGCGAAAACCTCGTACTGCTTTGGGTGGGGATTGCTTCCCTGGCTTGCGCTGGCGCGGCCGAACCCACGCGCGAGAATTTGGACTTCTTCGAGAATCGGATCCGTCCGGTCCTCATCGAGCGCTGTTACGAATGTCACAGCGCCGAAGCCAAGAGCCTCAAGGCCGCCCTGCGGCTCGACTCGCGCGACGGCTGGATGAAAGGCGGCGATTCGGGCACGGCGCTTGTGCCCGGTTCACCCGAGCAAAGCCTGCTCATCAAAGCCATTCGCTACACGGACGAAGACCTGCGAATGCCGCCCAGGAAAAACGGCGGAAAGCTCACCGAACAGCAGATCGCCGATTTCGAGGCCTGGGTGAAGATGGGAGCCCCGGATCCGCGACGCGGGGACGCCGCCGTTTTAACTAGTTCGCCCATCACGGAGGAAGCGAAACGGTTTTGGTCGTTGGTCCCGCCGCGACGCCCGGCGGTTCCCGCCGTCAAAGCTTCAAAGTGGGTCACGACGCCGATCGATGCCTTTGTTCTCGCGAAACTGGAGGAAAAAGGGTTGTCGCACGCCCCGCGCGCGGATCGACGCACGCTGGTTCGCCGCGCGTACTTTGATTTGCTTGGTCTGCCGCCGACACCGGAGCAGGTCGAGGCCTTTGTCAACGATGCGTCGCCGGAAGCATGGCCGAAGCTGATCGATTCGCTGCTCGCCTCCAAACATTACGGCGAACGTTGGGGCCGGCACTGGCTCGATGTCGCGCGCTACGCCGACAGCGGCGGATACGAGACCGATATCTATTACCGCAACGCGTGGCGCTATCGCGATTACGTCGTGAACTCGTTCAACGACGACAAGCCGTATGATCGGTTCGTCCAGGAACAGATTGCCGGCGACGAGCTGTGGCCGGACAACCTCGATCTCGACGGTTCGTATCAACTGCCCGAGGCCAAGAAGCGGCACTTCGAGGCCCGCGTCGCCACGGGCTTTTACACGCTCGGTCCGCAAGTGCATGAGTCGAACATGGACGCGCCCAAGCTTGCTTACGAAAGGCTCACGGACTGGGTCGATACGACCGCCAGCGCCTTCATGGGGCTAACCTTCGGCTGCGCGCGCTGTCACGATCACAAGTTCGATCCCTTCACGCAGCGTGATTACTTCGCTCTGCAAGCGGTCTTCGCCGGCAGCCGCGAAGTCGAGGCGCCGATCATTCCGGCGATGGGCATTGCGGACTTCAAGCAGCATTACCCACGCGTCATCGCCGCCAGTGAAGCGCGCAAGGCGTATCGCCTCTTTGAAGCGCACACGAGAGACCGCGAGCTCACACCCGAAGAGAAGCAGAAGAAACAGCGTCTGCTCGAAGGCATCGCCAACGCGGTCCTATCCATGCCCGAGTCCACGGCGCACGACGGCCCGTTCGACGGCTTGATGGAAATCCCGACCGTCAGCGTCCTGGGCCACGAACGACCCGAGCTGGTGCCGGTCATTCACATCTTGAATCGCGGCGAGATCAAGCGCGCGCGTGATCCGGTGGGCGCAGATTTACCTGCAGTGCTGAAAGAGAACAGTCGGTGGGAGGGCGCGTTACCCGGCCCGTTCGGCAGCCGTAAGCAGCTCGCGCTGTGGCTTACGAAGACGAATCATCCACTCACGGCCCGAGTGATGGTGAATCGCGTCTGGCACTGGCATTTCGAGCGCGGGATCGTCGCGACCCTGAACGATTTTGGCAAGATGGGCGAGCTGCCTTCGCACCCGGAACTGCTCGATTGGCTGGCCGTCGAGTTCATGACGCAAGGCTGGAGCCTGAAGACGTTGCATCGGCTGATCCTGCGGTCGAGCGCCTATCAAATGGACAGCCGCTTCGCGCATGAGGCGAATTTGCGCGCTGATCCCGAGAACCGCCTGCTCTGGCGCGCGAATCGCCGGCGCCTCGAAGCCGAAACGATCTGGGACAACCTGCACGCCGTGGCCGGCACGCTGAACCTTGCGTTGGGCGGACGGCCCGTTGCGCCGCCGCTCACGGGCGACGAGATGCCGTCAGGCAACTGGATCGTGTCCGCCGATCCGAAAGATCACACGCGCCGCGGTCTGTACATCTTGACGCGCCGCAACTTTCGATTCCCGCTCTTCGATGTCTTCGATCTGCCGGTCAACTCTGTGAGCGCCGCCGCCCGGGACGTGACGACGGTTGCGCCGCAAGCGTTGTGGTTCATGAACAACAAAGTCGCCGGCCAACAGGCGCGCGAATTCGCCGCCCGGCTCGTCGGCAAACCGGGTCAAGGCTGGAACGAGCCGGACTTCGGCCCCGGCCAGACCGGCTGGGAAGGCAAAGCGTCCGGCGTCCACGCCGGCTGGGCCAAGCGCGTCGACAACGGTCACTCGACGCCGAGCTTCGACGATCCGATCGGGACGGTTATCACGCACGGCATGTCGAGCGTGCTCTGGAAGGCGCCACCAGACTATTCAGGCGGCCCCGTGAAGATCACGGGCGGCGTGTGGAACATTCGCCAGTTGGGCCGTGGCGGAAGTTGGAAGCTGTGGAAGAACGACCGTGATCTGCTCACCGAAGCCGGCATCGACGACGCGTCGGGAACTTCGTCCAGGCCGTTCGGGTTCGCGCGCGGGCGCGCGGGCGCGGAGGCGTTGGAAGCGATCCCGTGCGCCCCCGGTGACTCGTTTCGCCTGGAAATCCTCCAAGGCGACTTCGTCGGAGTGAATTTCACCATTACGTCGGCCACTCAGACAAACGACTTGGCCGCGGCGTTTTCTCTTGCTGCGAATCCAACGCCAGCGGGCTGGCAGTACTGCGAGTCGCTCGCCCATGGCGGTGGCGTGATAGGCAAGGCGCTTCGCGTCGAGCGAACGATTGCCTTGGACCCGGTGGCGTGGATCGACCGCGCCTGGCGCTGGGCGCTGGGGCGCGCTCCGACCCCCACCGAGAAAAGCGAATCCCTGGAAATGATCGATGCCTTCACGAAGACCGCCGACGTTACCAAGGAAACCGGCTCCATGCCCGACGCGTTGAAACGCTTGCCCAAAGAGCAAGCCGCCGCGCTGACGAAGTTTTGTCTGTCGCTCTTGAATCTGAATGAGTTCAGTTACATCGACTAGCACGCCATGAAAAATAGCAACACTTGTGGACGCCACGCAGTTGCCCTGAACCGGCGCGAATTTTTGCAGAAATCCGCACACGGCTTCGGCGCCGTGGCTTTGGGTTCGTTGTTGATGCGGGAGGATCTGCACGCGACCGGCGCGCTCTCGCGGAATCCGTTGTCCGTGAGGTTGCCCCACTTTGCAAGCAAGGCACAGCACGTGATTTTCCTGTTCATGACCGGCGGGCCGAGCCACATGGACACCTTCGATCCCAAGCCTGAGTTGCAGAAGTACGACGGCAAGCCGCTGCCGGACAGCTTCAAGAGTGACGGCCTCATGCTGCAATTCATGAAGGCCACCGATGGCAGGCTGATGGGCTCGCCGTTCAAGTTTCAGCGATACGGCCAATCCGGGTTGGAGGTGTCGGATCTGTTTCGGCACGTCGCCCGGCACGCTGACGACTTGGCCGTCATTCGCTCGTGCTATCACGAATCTTTCATCCACGGTCCGGCGCTCGGGCTGTTGCATTGCGGCACGGCGAAGCTGGGGTATCCCAGCACCGGCGCATGGGTGATGTACGGACTCGGCTCGCTGAGCGACAATCTGCCCTCCTATATGGTGATGTCCGACGGCGGATTCCGCGCCGGCGCAGCGGTAAGTTTCGGATCGGGCTTCCTGCCCGCGGCCTACCAAGGCACGGTGATCCGCACCGAAGGTGCGCCGATCCAGAACCTCACCCCGCCCTTCGAGAAGGAGGAGCAACGCCGCGTGCTTGATTACGTGAATCGCTGGAACCAGCGTCATCACACCGAGCGACCCGACGACACGCGTCTCGAAGCGCGTCTCGCGAACTACGAACTGGCGTTCCGCATGCAAACCGCCGCGCCGGACTTGATCGATATCTCGAAGGAACCTGCCGCGACACGCGAGTTGTATGGAGTGGACAAGGGGCCGACCGCGAAGTTCGGGCGCATGTGCCTCCTCGCCCGTCGCATGGTCGAACGCGGCGTGCGCTACGTGCAGCTCTACAACAACGATTGGGACGGCCACGGCGAATGCGCGAAGAACCATGAGTCCAATGCGGAACGCGTGGATCAGCCGATCGCAGCGTTGCTCACCGACCTCAAACAACGCGGCCTGCTGGAAAACACGCTCGTCGTCTGGACGGGCGAATTCGGCCGTACACCCGTCATGCAGGGCAGTTTGGGACGCGACCATAACCCCTACGGCTTCACCACATGGCTGGCTGGCGGCGGCATTCGCGGCGGCAAGGCCATCGGCGCCACGGACGAGTTCGGATTCCGCGCGGTGGAAGACAAAGTTCACGTCCACGATCTGCACGCCACCCTGCTGACGTTCCTGGGCCTCGATCACGAACGATTGACCTACCTCTTCGAGGGCCGCCAGCAACGCCTCACCGACGTGGGCGGCCACAACAACCTCTTCGAACGTCTCACTCGCGCGTGACTCTTGATGCCGCTAGAGGCTGGATGCAACTCGCTAGCACACCGAAGGAATGAGCGCGGCCTCCGAATCAGCGGGGCCCTGGTGGCGTGAGCTGAACCGCTACCATTGGTGGGTCCTCACCGTGGCCACGCTGGGCTGGTTGTTCGACGGCATGGATCAGCGGCTCTTTGTCCTGGCCCGCACGCCGGCGCTTCAGGACCTCATGCCTCACCTGAGCGAGTCCGCGATCACGCAATACGCCGGTTACGCGACGATGATCTTCATTCTCGGCTGGGCCACGGGAGGCCTCTTCTTCGGTCTGCTGGGCGATCGCCTCGGGCGCACCAAGACGATGATGATCACCATCCTCATTTACGCGGTCTTCACGGGGCTGTCCAGCTTCGCGCAGTCATGGTGGGATTTCGCTGCGTACCGTTTTTTTTGCGGCTTGGGGATCGGAGGCGAATATGCCGCAGGCATCGCGTTGGTCGCAGAGGTGGTGCCGGAACGTGCTCGCCCCTATTGCCTCGGTCTCTTGCAGGGCCTTGGTGCGTTGGGACATTTGATCGCCTCCTGGATCAGCATTTATCTCGGGCCGGAATCGGAAGTCGGCGGATGGGCTGGGTGGCGTGTTCTTTTTCTGCTGGGCGTGCTTCCCGCATTGTTGGTCATCGTGATTCGTTTTCGGCTCAAGGAGCCTGACCGCTGGGTCCAAGCGAGCCGGCGAGCCGATGAAACCCGCCCGGCCGATGGCGCTGGACCTGACGAGTTGCATCGGCAGCTCGGTGATTTCAGGGAAATTTTTCGCAATGCCACGCTCCGCTATCATCTCATCATCGGCCTTCTGCTGGCGCTGGCCGGTCAGACCGGCCTCTGGGGCATTGGCTATTGGACGCCGGAACTGGTGCGCAGCTCACTGGTCGAAGAACGTCGGCAGACCATCCTTGAGACCGTCAAATTCACGACTGAAGCCGAGCGGGACCGCGTGGCCACGCTGCCGGTGAATGAACTCGCGGCGTTGGTGGCGGCCGACCCGGCGGCAACAGCGGGTATTGTGAAAGCCTGGAAAGCCGAAAGCGATCAACTCGTGGGGCGAGGAACGTTGCTGCAGGACATCGCCGGGATGTTCGGCATTTATGCTTTCACCTGGTTTACCTCAAGGGTGGGACGGCGGCGCGCCTTTGCTGTGGCTTTTCTGCTGGCGCTCGGCGCGACTTGGATCACGTTCGGGTGGCTCAAGTCACGCTCCGATGTTTACTGGATGCTGCCTTTGCTCGGCTTCTGCGTGGCGTCGATCTACGGCGGCTATGCCATCTATTTTCCCGAATTGTTTCCGACGCGGCTTCGCAGCACGGGGGTGGGGATTTGCTACAACGTGGCCCGCTATCTCACCGCCTTTGGATCGCTCACGCTGGGCAAGCTCGCGGTGCTGTATGCCGGATTGGGCCATGGCATGCCGCTTCGTCCCGCAGCCATGACGCTCGCCGTCGTGTTCCTTGTGGGGGTCGTGGCGGTTCGGTTCGCGCCCGAAACCAAGGGCCGGCCGCTGCCGGAGTAAGAAACCATGCAAAAATTACTTCCGGTTTTTCCGCTGGTTCTTTTGACCAGGCGCTTCGGATTCGTCTACGACCTGCCAGTTCAGGGCGTCTTCTTAGGAATGACCCAGACGTTAATGTCGCCGAAACACATGGTATGGGGAGCAATGATCCACTCACCCGATTCGGGGGAATAGGTTATGTTCTTGCCCCAGCTCTCATTGAGTACCTCTACGGGTCGAGAATTTTGGTTGTCCAGTTTGAGTCCCGACAATCGCAGCGTGACATCCTTGAAGACGCCGCTGTTGTCACTGACGATCACGTAGTAGTTGTTCTCGTCTTCAAGTGCCAGCGTTGTGACGTCGGCAACCGAATCGGTTAGGAAGTCGCGGGTGATACCTTCATGGTTGTGCCGGACCGTGAACGGAGGCTTCTCGTAACTCTGTTCAAGGGCGGGGAGCAACGTGTGAAACTCATGATAAAGGCGTCCGACATTGGCGTCGATGGTCGGTGAGGGGGGAAAGCCCGGCCAGTGAATCCAATGGAACACACCCCACGCCCCCGCGGTCAGTGATGAATACGCCATGTAGCGAGACTCTTCATACA